>JAUVXT010000139.1 GCA_030603465.1 Deltaproteobacteria bacterium | reverse complement strand
AACTAGAATTTACAAAATCGCCATAACTTATTGATACTTCTTAATATATGCCAAGTAATACGCGAATTTAAATAATGCAAGTTACTTGCAATTATAATGTCCCGACTCGTCGGGGCATAGCGGAGCTTTTTACGAGTCCATTAAGTGTAACTGATAATTTGGTATTGTCTTATCCGTACTGTTCACCTATCCAGGACTGATATTCTTTGTTTATTACCCGCTTTACCCATTCTTTATTTTCCAGGTACCATGATACAGTTTTTTGTATGCCCGAGTTAAAGGATTCGCGAGGAACCCAATTGAACTCTTTCCTCAGTTTGCTGAAGTCTATCGCATATCTTCTGTCGTGACCGGGTCGATCTTCTACAAATGTAATCAGATCTCTACGCGAACTACTGCCTTTCAAATGGGGCATTTCATCAAGGATGTCGCAAATCATCTCGACAATTGCGATATTTTCCATTTCCATATCGCCACCGATGTTATATGTTTCGCCTCTCCTTCCCGATTTCATTATCGTCCAGATTGCATCACAATGATCTTCCACGTACAACCAGTCTCTGATATTCCTTCCGTCTCCATAAACGGGGAGCTTTTCCCGGTTTACTGCATTCAGTATCACGAGTGGTATCAGCTTTTCCGGGAACTGATAGGGGCCGTAGTTGTTGGAACAGTTAGAAATAGTGGTGGGAAGTCCGTATGTTCTGTTGTATGCCCTTACCAGGTGGTCTGAAGACGCCTTAGATGCGGAATAGGGGCTGTTTGGTTTGTAGGGGGTGGTCTCCACGAAGGACCCTGTTTTACCCAGACTTCCGTATACTTCATCGGTGCTTATATGATGAAAAAGGGAAAAGTTGTCTGGTGCGGCGCGGGCCAGCTCCAGTAGATTGAAGGTGCCGATTATGTTTGTATTGATGAAAGTGTCCGGTCTTTTTATCGATCTGTCCACATGGGATTCTGCGGCAAAGTGGCAGATCGTATCTATTTTATAATCTGAAAAGATCTCTTCCATCCTGGCAAAATCGCAGATGTCTGCCCTTTCGAAGACATATCTTTCAGGATAGTTCTCTTTTATACCTTTCAGATTGTCAGGATTTCCGGCGTAAGTAAGTTTATCTGCGTTTATTATCCTTCCAGAAAAGTCCTCACCTTTCAGCAGATAGCGAATAAAATTGCTTCCTATAAAGCCGCAACCGCCAGTTACCATCAGATTTTTTATTACCATCTATATCCTCATCTGTTAATTACCGGAATATAAATATAAAAGTGAAACTCAACTAATCGGCTATTCCTGCCTGTTCCGGCACGGCAGACAGGGCGACCACGGGGAGAAATCTTATGTTCTCAGCATGTTGCATTTAAAAGATTTCTCATGTCATTCGAAATGACAAGTCGAGGAGACTCTTCCAACACTGCAAATATTTTTAACCAAAATTCAAAAGCTTGTCAATTAAATACTGAAAACTTGACAAGTTATCATGATCTTTTCTATATTCAAACCTTATCATTCTTGTTATAAAAATGACTGGAGATCTTTATGTCACGAAGGATTGCAAAATAATTGGACATCAGTTCGGTCTGGGTTTCAGGTTCAGGGTTCAAAGTTCAAGGTTCAAGGTTAACTGCTTTACTGCTTTACTCTTTTTCCCTTACCCGTTGATTTCGTTGGGTTAATACCACGAGAGTTCAGCATCTGAACCTCTGAACCGTGAACCTATTAACCCAACTCCTTGATTGGAAACAGGGGTTTGTGATCAAAATATTACACCCTTTACCGGATTACATATAGCCTATCTTTTCATGGAAGCGAAGAAAATGTCTTTTGAAGAGTTAATACGAAAAAACTCTGAATCGATTGATATTATCCCAACAGAAGCAATTCCAAAGGGGTCACCAAAAAGTAGAATCGAGGTGATTCTTTTTGATGTCTATGGAACGCTATTTATAAGCGGTGCAGGGGACATCGGTATTGCTAAAAGGGAATCTGGACAAAATAGATCGAAATTAGACGATTTGCTTCGAAAATACAGTTTAGAGAAGACACCGCGCACACTCCTTAATGAATATTTTAACGAAATTGAACAAAGAAAGGATAAACTGAGGAACCAGGGGATCGATTATCCTGAGGTTGATATTGAAAATGTCTGGAAGAATGTGACGGGATTTGAAGATAAGTGTACGATAAAAAAATTTGCCATTGAATTCGAACTTATCGTAAATCCTGTATGCCCCATGCCTCACACAGAGGAATTGTTGTCCTGCTGTAAAAAGAAGAGAATCCCGATGGGTATAATATCAAACGCGCAATTTTATACGCCCTATCTCTTTTCTTCATTACTGGATGTAAATCTTGAAGGCCTGGGTTTTGTTGAGGAGTTTGTGTATTTTTCATATGTCCACGGATACTGCAAACCTTCGCTTTTTTTATTTGAAATGGCCGCAAAAAATGTTGAAAAGTCGGGCATACCGAGAGGAAATACGCTCTATGTCGGTAATGATATGTTAAAGGATATATGTCCGGCCCAAAAAACCGGATTTCAAACGGCACTTTTTGCGGGTGATGGAAGATCATTAAATATGAGAGATGGTGATGAAAGGGTCAGGGGAGTATCTCCCGATTTGGTAATAACAGACCTTTCTCAGATCCCGGAATTTTTCGATTAGACAAAGTTGTCGGTTTTTTCGTATTTAAGATTGCATCGTCCAGGTTCCATTTTCTTGATCTTGACATACCTGAAATCTTATAGTACTTCTTTGATGTGTGTTATATGAGAGATTCAGGAAGTATAAACGAATCAGTTTAGTCCAGACCATGCCATACTCGGATAAAGAACAAGATGAATCGCTGAAAAATTGAGGGTCTGTTGAACCGAACAGCGAGCGCATTCCACGCAACTTGTTGCGGGGAGCTTCAATTTCCTTTTTTTATAAGTAAACAGGAGGTTAAAATGGAGAAAAAGACAAAACGGGCAGTTGTCCTCTTTATTATGGTGCTGGTGATTGTCGCTCTTGTCCTTTTGTTTGGAAGGAACTGTCTTTTCCCCGGGAAAAACGAAGTCGTAAATAAAAACGTTCTGAAAGAAGAAAAAAAACCTCTGGCGATAGGGAAAGCGCCACCCCCCTTAGTAGAAGAAAAACCCTCTGAAAAATCTGCCGCCTTACGCCAACCACTGAAAGTAAAAAAGAGCGAGTACGAAAAATTACGCGAAGATGTAATGATTTTTTTCGATTACCTTGACCACCAGGATTATGTGAGGTCATATAAGATCAAAGGGGGAACTTACGAGCACTCCAAAAAACTTATTTCAAAACTTTCTGCCAGTCCGCCTGTCGTTTCGGGTGAAACGAAAGACCTCTTCTCAATATTGCGCAATATGGCCCATTTTTACAGGACCTTGGGGAGGAAAAACGTTTCATTGATAAAAAATGTTCTTTCCAATGAGAAAGAAATAACAGAACCTTCCATGGATATGTTATTTCAATGGATTATAATGGAGATGGAGAGAAAGAACAGTGAGATAAAGGTCTCACTGGAGAATCTCTATGAATATGCCGGGTTCTTTCTCAATACCTTGGCTGGTAAGGCCTATCTGGCAAGGAGGGACTCCAAGACACGGATACTGGTTACATACTATTCCATTCTTGTTCTTGATATGGCCAACAAGAAGAAACTGAACCGGCACGGGATAGACATGCTCACCCCCCTGAACCTTGCGCTGGATGATATAAGTAAATACAGTGATCTGGAGGATAAGAAAAAATATCTCAAGAAGTTGAGAGAGATTAAGAAGGGTCTCAGAAACCGAGCTTAGAAAAGAAACCTTTATGTCTTCTGTACCAGATGTTTGGAATCAATCTGTACAGTAACCTCGATAAGGGACCGATATACTCCTTGTCCCTCTTATCGAACTGACATGCCTCGATTATCAGTTCCTTGATCTCCTGCTTGCTACCTCCTTCATTGAAGATTTTATAGGCGCAATGAAAGAGGGGGCTGTACATGTTTTGTTTTTCCAGGTATCTGTTCACATTCTTTATGGTGTGTGGGCCTTCGGGAGTTCCGTCTATTTTCCCCAGCACCTTTATATGAGTTTCTATGGGGTTTCCATCGAATAATTCGTAGAAGAATTTGCCGTATCTGTAATTTTTGCTCGCCTCCGAGGATATTGTTACGTACAAATCTCCGACACCCGCCTGGCTGTGAAACGCCTGAAAACTCCCTCCCAGAAGCTTTGATAACGACCGTATCTCCACTCCCGATCGGGCAAAGATAGTCCCGGGGATTGAATTACCGAAATCGAGGCAGTCGCTGATGCCCTTTATGTTGGCCACAATATTCTTTAAGGCGCCGCAGGCCTCTATCCCCACGGTGTCAAAATTATAATAGGAGGTTAGCTCTCTCCTGTTCAGTTTCAATAAGTCATCCTTTACGATCTTTGCTATTTTCTTTTCTCCCGTAACGGTGACGCAGACCGGTTTTCCCATTGCAATATCGACATCGAAAAAGGGGCCCCCTATACAGACCACCTTGTATTGTTGCTGGAGATTGAAGAGGGCATTGTTGATCATCTGAGAGGGTGTAATCAACTCTCTTGTCTTTTCGTTAGATGTGAGCCCCTTTATGGGTGATATAAGGCAGGTCTTCCCCTTCTTTTTGGCCATGATGGGTTTCAAGTAGTTGAGAAGTTCGGGGAGCCTGTTCATCGTTATCGCCAGGATAATGAAGTTATTCTCTTCGACGATTCTCTCCAGGTTATTTGTTGCTGAAACCTTTTTTGATAGTCGGGGCACCTTATCGGGGCCTCCCAGCAATCGTGCAAGGTCTTCCGTCAGGTGCCTTGGATTGAGGCGGGTTTCATTGATCTCCCGGCATAATTCCGCGTCGTGGTGATATATGGTGATTTCTTTGTCATCACGTCCAAACTTATAGGCCAGCGAGGTCCCCAGCCGTCCGGGCCCGATTATTGCCAGTTTTGATAAGTCAAATGTCTTTGTTCTCTTTATCATGCGAAAGCGTTTATCCACCGGATCATTTGATTGATTATCCTTATCATATCCCTCTTAATATTCCAATACGTAATGGCAACCTTTTACGGTTATCAGTTCGCAGTATTCTCTATTACCGCCTGTTTTGTTTTTAACCATGAACTGTAAACCGTGAACGACGGCACGAAATATTTAAAGCGGCATGCTGCTTGCTTCTCGAAATTGCCATTTGAAAAAGGTGCCCATGGTTATTCACAAATTGGAATATAGTTCTTGACTCATGATTTAATATTTTCTAAAATCGCCCATGCGATAAAGGATTTTTAAACAGCGTATTGGCAGGAACTACTGTACTAAACCGTTTAACAAAATATATTTTTAAACAGGAGGAGGGTATGGTGATGAAACTGCGTAAACTGTTACTGGTTCTCGTAATTGTTGTGGCGACCGTTTTTTTGGCGGGTCAGGTATTGGCGGCGCCTATTACTATTAACTGGTGGCATGCCATGAAAGGCGCCCGCGGCGAAGTGGTTAATACAATGATAAAGGCCTTTAATGACTCCCAGGCCGATTATGTGGTTGTCGGCTCATATAAGGGTAATTACGACGAGACCGTCAATGCGGGAGTCGCGGCATATCGGGCAAAGAAGCAGCCCCATCTGCTGCAATCCTTCGAAGTCGGCACCCAGACGATGATGCTTTCCGGTGTCATCTATCCCGTGTACAAACTCATGAAAGATGCGGGATACAACATTGACTGGAAGGGATATCTCCAACCCGTCCTTTCCTACTACATGAACGCCAACGGCGATCTGATGTCCATGCCCTTCAATTCATCGACACCCGTCATGTATTACAACGTGGATCTCTTCAAGAAGGCGGGGCTTCCCATGCTTGACAAGTTCAAACCCGTTACCTGGGACGAACTCGGTGAGATTACGGCAAAACTGGTAAAATCGGGTGTTTCCGGCGGGATGGTGACCGGCTGGCAGTCCTGGACACAGGTAGAAAATTACAGTGCCATGCACAACATAGCATTTGCTTCCAAGGCAAACGGTTATGAAGGTCTGGACTGTGAACTCCTTATAAATAACGATAAGGTTGTCAAGCATATTGCCATGCTGAAGGAATGGATGAAGGACAAAAGATTCTTCTACGGCGGTCAGAAGTTCCAGGGGCCCAAGGCGGAATTTATTGCGCAGAATGCCGGCGTCTATATCGATTCCATCAGCGGCATTGCCAAGCTGCAAAAGGCGGTGAAAGACTTCAAGTGGGATGTGGCGCCTATGCCGGTAGAGGCGTGGATGAAGGAGCCTCAGAACAGCATCATCGGTGGTGCCTCTCTGTGGGTATTCAATGGACACAACAAGAAGGACTACAAGGGTGTGGCGGCATTCCTGAAACACCTGGGCAAGGCCGAGATGCAGATATACTGGCACAAACAGACGGGCTACTTCCCCATCACTCTTGGTGCCTATGAGGCCCTCAAGAAAGAGGGATACTACGATAAAAATCCCTATCAGGAAGTGGGAATCAGACAACTGACACGCAAGGTGCCCACAAAGATATCGCGCGGACTCCGTCTCGGCTATTTCATCCAGATACGCAACATCATCAACGAGGAGCTTGAGCTGGTCTGGAACGATACCAAGACGGCACAGCAGGCCATGGACAGTGCCGTAAAACGAAGCAACGCAAAACTTCGGGAATTTGAAAAAACCTATAAGTAATCGTACTGCTGCTATAGGGTAACAAAAGTCGGGCAACGCTTCCCTTCGGGGGAGCGCTGCCTGCTCGTATGTCGTCCAATATTGACTTCCAAGTAACTCGTTTGGCCGAATTTAACATAACTTATTGATTCTTTTGGGCACTATTCAGATACACGGCCTGTTCGGGGAACAGGCCCT
>JAUVXT010000098.1 GCA_030603465.1 Deltaproteobacteria bacterium | reverse complement strand
ATGTCAAAGAGCAGAAACTAAAACTCTTCCTGGACAAAAAACAGGTAGAGGAATTCGATTACAAACTGCGATAAATCAGTTGAGTGTCAGCGATGTCCTGGCACGTAAAATCGTTATCGATGTCGTGGCACTCAACACTTAATAAGTACGTTGCGTCGTTCAGCATCGCGCGGTATTTGAAAAATTTTCGTTAAAAAATGCCTCGGGGGACTGCTTGCCGTTACTGCCGGATCTGATCGCGACAGTATTTAATTAAATACTGCTTGACGACCGGCTTATATATGTAATTAATGCTATAATCAGTTTTTAATGGAGCTTAAAAATCCTAGTCCTTTGGGCCAGGTCAGAGTTGTTAGGCTTTGCCTGAAAAATATTTTGGAAATCGCGGCGGCGATTTTTTGCCGATCCTCCTTTCAGCGATGCAGCCTACATCCATAATGAAAGACCAACCTCTTATGCAATATTACGGCGGTATTTACCATTGAGTCAAGTCTATCCTATAAATCTCTGTGAGCTTTCTATCAGTTATTTTCTTTTCCGTCAATTTGAATCACCTTGATGTTAGATAAGAATCAAAAGTGTACTTTCATGAACCCGACAGTAAAGATCCGGTTTGGGATTAGCAAACAAACGAATCGACAGACTGGAGAGAATAATAGTTACACGGATATTATAAGACCGGCGTGTGTCGACATCGTTTTTACTTCCATTTCAATCCCACGTGCTTTAACCACTTGAAATGACTAACTGGAGGCCATAGAATCGTGTTAAAAATGGCATGAAAGTGCTTGCAGATTCCAAACTATAGATAGCCTTAAAACATAAACATCACGTCACCTTTTTTCGTAGATAGTGCCGTAAGTTTTTGAAAATCACTGCAAGATCAAGGTGTTATAGAAAGGCTAAAATACTCAAAAGGGGCCACTAAAAAAGAGGCTTGACAAATGGAAAAATGATAAAATATAATGTTAACAATTTTGTTATAAAAAGAGTGTGGGGCTAAAGACAAGTTGCTTGTGGGCTGTACAAAAAGGAACATTTTAACATATTTGAATTTTATTATGTCGGCTGACGGCACTATTTGAGCCTGTCTGATAATTAAGATTTAGCACAGGGCCATGCTTTCTGTTTTTAATGTAGTCAAGGGTAGTTAAATATGGATTCACAATTTAAGGTATTGATGTGCGAGTCGATGCACCCTGAAGGAACTGAGATCTTGGAAAAAGAATGTGAATTGATATATGCCGATTCACTTGAAGAAGAAAAATTGATCTCGCAAGTTGCGGAAGTGAACGCTATTATCATACGCGCTAACGGTGCAATAACGCGATCCGTTATCGCGGCTGCACCGCGTCTGAAGATTATCGGGAGGCATGGTGTCGGGCTTGATGTTATTGATCTGGAGGCAGCCCGTGAACATGGAGTCAGAGTGGTCTATACTCCCAGGGCTAATACGGAAAGTGTAGCCGAGCATTTTGTAGCGCTGGCACTGATACTGGCCAAAAAGGTAAGGCTGGCGGATATAGCCCTTCGTGAGGGTAACTGGCAAGCGCGTTATGAAATGATCGGAACCGAGCTCTATGGGAAAACACTGGGAGTGATGGGTTTTGGCAGAATAGGACAACAAACCGCCAGTATTTGCCATAAAGGTTTTCAAATGAAAATCCTCTATTATGATCCTATCGATTATCCAGATGTTCAAACAGAGTTAGGGGCATCTCCGGTCGACCGGCAAACCTTGTTTTCGGAGTCGGACTTCATCTCTGTCAACCTTCCACTTTTACCTGAAACCAGGCGCTGCATCTGCGCAGACCTGCTGAAATATATGAAGCCGACGGCGTTTTTGATTAATATGGCTAGAGGTCCTGTATGGGTGGAAGCCGATGTGGCTGCCGCACTGAAAGAAAAACGGATCGCGGGAGCGGGGTCTGATGTTTATGAGACTGAACCGGTTTCACCGGATAATCCGCTACTTAATTTGGACAACTTTATAGGGACGCCTCATATGTCTGCTCACACGGAAGAGAGTATGATCCGAATGAGCATGGTGGCCCGTGATGTGCTGGCTGTTCTTAAAGGTTGCGAGCCTGAATTCCCTGTTTTTTAAAAGTTGCGGCATTAATGAAACAGAAGGAGACTTTTTTATGCCCAAGATAACCATATTTCGTCAGGCCTGCAAGGGGGTTGATGATTGTGGCATCTGTACCTTCATATGTCCCAAGCAATTATTCCAAGCTTCCGAAGAGATGAACGATGCGGGATATTTACCACCGGAATACAAGGGAGAACGCGAGTGTACCGGCTGTCAGAATTGTATGATCTATTGCCCTGATTTTGCCATTGTAGTGGAAAAAGACATAGGAGACGAGGCGCCTGATAAAGGGGATGAAAATGAGCAGGAATAAAAAGGTATTGACGGGCACCCATTTTGAAATGGGCAACTGGGCTTGCGCCGAAGGGGCAATTGCCGCGGGATGTAATTTCGTTGCCGGATATCCTATAACACCCGCCAGCGAGGTGGCAAATAGGCTGGCTGCAAGGCTTCCCCGGGTCAATGGCACTTTCCTTCAGACCGAAGACGAAATCGGTGCGATTTGTTCAGCCATAGGGGCTTCGTGGGTTGGCTGCAAGGCAATGACCGTCACTTCGGGTCCGGGTATCAGCCTGATGCAGGAAAATATTGGATTTGCGGTGGCAACAGAAACACCGCTGGTTATTATTGACGTTCAGCGATTCGGCCCCTCGACCGGTGTTCCATCCGTTGGATTGGCTGCGGATATGGTGCAGGTGGCCAGAGGGTCACATGGCGATTATCAAATCATTGCGCTGAGTCCGGAAAGCCCGCAGGAAATGTTTGATTTAACAATTCGCGCCTTCAGCCTGGCCGAAGCATATCGTGTGCCCGTTTTCCTGATGGCTGACGGCTTTATCGGTCATATGCGGGAACAGATTGTAATCCCGGAGGAAGACCGGACTAAAATTAAACAGCGCAAAATCGCGGAACAGTCTGTCTCCGTTCTTGATCGCCGGGATTTTCTGGATGTTAAGGTTGCACCTATGCCGGTGTTCGGGCTGGGGCTTAAGGCCCATGTGACCAGTTCCTGTCATGACGAGCACGGTATGCGGAACCTGTCAGATCCAGCGGTGATGCATACCTATGTCATGAATCCGATTAAGAAAATTGTCAATCATAGGGATGATATCGTTCAGGTAGAGGACGATTGCATCGATGCCGAGGTTGCACTAGTCTCCTACGGAACGGTTTCCCGATCAGCCAGGGCCGCGGCCGGACTGGCCAGAAAGAACGGCCTGAAAGTGGGTACTTTCAGAATGCTGACCTGTTGGCCGTTTCCCGATAAGGAAATCCGACAGCTTGCTGAAAACGTCGAATATATGCTGGTCCTAGAGAATAACACAGGTCAGATGTACCCATATATCAAAGCCGAAGCGGCCCATGCCTGTCGTGTATCCTTTCTAGGACCTCAGACTTTAGGTCAGATTCATGATCCGGAATATATCCTAAGCCATCTAAATAGGAGATGATTACATGACTGTTTCAATCCATCCGTTAAAAAAATATACCCGCAGCCATATTACTCGAACAACCACTTGTCCCGGTTGCGGGATCGGTATCGTTTCTCAGGCGATTCTCAGAGCGATTGACGAACTGGAATTCAATATGGACGATTTTGTTTTTGTCTCCGGCATTGGATGCTCGGCCTGGATACCCAGTCCTCTGTATAACACCGATACGCTGCATACAACCCATGGAAGACCCATTGCATTTGCGACAGGCGTGAAACTCGGACTGCCCAATAAAAATGTGATGGTCATCAGCGGAGACGGTGATTTGGCAGCCATCGGCGGTAACCATCTGATTCACGCCGCCCGTCGAAACATAAATTTGACAGTGATTCTTTTAAACAACGGCATCTATGGTATGACAGGCGGTCAAACCGCTCCCACAACTCCGCGCGGTCTTACGACGATTACAAGCCCTTATGGAACCATGGAACATAATTTTGATATTACGCCGATGGTCGTCACTGCCGGAGCGTCCTATGCCGCCCGCTGGACAACGTATCACCCCCGACAGATGACCCGGTCTATTAAAAAAGCTATTCAAAAGAAGGGATTCGCTCTGATTGAAGCAATGAGCCAATGTCCGGTTCAATACGGAAGAGTCAGCAAACTCGGTAAAGCAGTGGATATGCTTAAAGACTTTAAAGTAAACAGCGTCAAAATAAACAAAGCCCGAAACATGGAACCGGAGGCGCTTCTGGGTAAAATCGTTATTGGGGAATTTGTCGACATAGAAAAAGCCGAGCTATCCGAAGAGTGTATGAATCTCAGACGTAAAATGATGGAGGCAATGTAATGGTGCAAACCGATTTGACCATAGCGGGCGTGGGTGGTCAGGGCTCCATTCTGGCAGGTGTTATTCTGGGGTCTGCGGCGGTAACAAACGACGGCAAGTATGCCACTCAGACTCAGGCCTATTCGTCTGAACTCAGAGGGGGCTTTGCCGTCACATGGGTGATTATAGCGGATGAGCCGGTCGTTTTCCCGCGAGTAACGCAACCGGATATCCTTGTGGCTCAGGCACAGGATTCCATTACACGCTTCGGAGATAGCGTAAACCCAGATGGCATTCTGATCTATGACGAAGATATGGTCATTGAGCCCCCTGGTTACATTAAGAGGATCTATAAAATTCCGGCCACGTCCCTCGCACGCCATGAAATCCAAGCGCCTATCACGGCCAATATCGTAATGCTTGGTGCATTGTGCAAAATCACAGGGGTTGTCAGCCGCGATGCTTTGGAAAAAGCTATTGCCATGTCCGTTCCCAGGGGTAAGGAGTCATTGAACCGTGATGCATTTAATCTGGGTTTTGAAGGAGTTAAGGCATGCTGAATTATGACGCCTGTGGCGTTGCAAAGATCCATGGCATCAAGAAGGGGAAACATTATGAGATTAAAACCAAAGAGCAATATATTGAATCAGAATGATGGGTGGTTGATTTCAAGGAGAGGAGACAATTGTCGATGGAAAAAATTTTTGAACCGACAAGTCTTGGAAAACTGGTTCTAAAAAACCGTCTGGTAATGACAGCCATGTCCACATGTTTTGCGGGGCCGTGTGGGCAAGTAACTGATCGACTAATTGAATATTATGCTGCCCGTGCCGCGGGTGGCGTAGCGCTGGTAACTGTTGAAGAAGCATCTATTCATCCGCAGCTGCCCCATGTTAAAAACGCTTTGGGCGTATTTGGTAACCATTTGATTCCTGGGCTCCAAAAACTTACGCGACGAATTCATGATGAAGGCAGCTTGGCATCCTTGCAAATAGGCCTTTACTTTCGACAAACGCTCAATGGATTTCCGCGGTATGCCGCTTATTCTGCGGCTCCTGATTGTGGTCCGGAGTGCAAAGAATTGACCCCTGAAGAAATTCATTACTTAACCGGGCTCTTTGTGGGTGCGGCAGAAAAAACGCGTGCCGCGCAGTTTGATGCCGTTGAGATACACGCCTGCCATGGCTGCCTCCTTTCCGAATTTTTATCTCCTTTCTGGAATAAGCGCACCGATGATTATGGCGGCAGCCGAGAGGGACGGTTTCGTTTCCCCCTGGAAATCTTAAGGGCTATCCGTGAACGACTCGGAGCTGATTATCCCGTCATCTTCAGAATATCGGGTAGCGAATTTACTCCTGACGGATTTACTCCGGAAGATGCGGTAGCGTTTTCAAAGGTTTTGGATGAGAACGGTGTTACAGCTATCAATGTCTCCGGCGGATTGGGGCATGTAAATCACATTGCTATTCCACCCGGCAATGTGCCACGTGGCCTGTTGCTTCCCATTGGAAAGCAGATCAGGGCGGTTGTCAAGGTTCCGGTAATCATCGGCAATTCCATGACTCCTGCCTCGTCACAAGCGGCGATTGAATCCGGAATGGCAGATTTGATCGGACTGGGTCGGCCACTTATTGCCGATCCGGAGTGGCCTAGAAAAGTGGAGGGGGGACGTTTGGATGAAATCCGCGAATGCCTGCGCTGCAATCAGGGATGTTTCGGCGCTCTGAGGGACCCAACGTGCTGCGGGGTTAGTTGCATGTACAATCCGCTTGTCGGCCGCGAGTTTGAACGTCCCATCACCGAAGCTGCGTTCAGACGCCGGGTAGTCGTTATAGGCGGGGGACCGGCGGGGTGTGAGGTTGCGCGTGTGGCCAGTCTGAGAGGACATGAAGTCATTTTGTTGGAAAAGGGGAATCGTCTGGGAGGGCAGATCAAGTTGGCGGCGGTTCCACCCACCAAGACCGATTTTCAAAAGATGGCTGATTTTTATGCGGGAGAGCTAAGGCGCCTGAAAGTTGATATTCGTTTGAACACAACGGCTGATGTTGATCGCCTTAGTGATTTGAAAGGTGATGTGTATGTTTTTGCCACGGGCTCTGCCCCCGACCGTCCCCCCATTCCCGGCGCCGACCTTCCACATGTTATTACCGTCCAGGAGGTATTAACGGGCCAGGTTGAAATATCGGAGGGACCGGTTGCGATCATCGGTGGGGGAGCCTCGGGGCTCGAAACTGCCGATTTTTTAGCAGCAAAAGGCCTTGCTGTGGCAATAGTCGAAATGCTTGATTCTCCAGGCCGGGATTTGGTGGAGGGGATCGGTGTTCGGGAGGGACTGCTACAACGGTTGTCTGACAATGATGTTAAAATTTACAACGGATACCGCCTCGTTAAAATTTTGGAAGACACTGTGCTTATCTCTGACCGGCCTCTAATAGGCGGCGGCAGGGAGATGCGACTTCCGGTGCGAAAGGTAGTCCTGGCCATTGGAATGACATCCCAAATGGCGGAAGACAAACCCGCGTTGCCGGATGGGGCCCTCTGGTACAGGGTGGGGGATTGCTGGAATCCGGGTAATGCCCTGGAAGCCATTCATCAAGCTTTCGAATTGGCTATCCGAATTTAGCGGGTAGGGTGGTTTAAGCTTTTGGGAATGTCCGAGTTCCCTCTGGTGGCGTCTTTTGGGAACAACGGCATGAAATGGCCGATTAAACGGCTGAAATTTAACTATTAATAAGGAGGTGTACTGATGAAAGATCGTAATGTTTTTAAACCAGTATTCTTGTTTGCTTTATGTGCCATTTGTTTGATCGCCTTTTCGGTTTCGGGCGCCGAAGCCGCCAAGACGATCCGGGTTGCCACTGTGGCCCTTCCCGAAACGACGATCGGACAAAGCCTGGTGAAATGGCAGGAAGTTTTAAAGGCGCAATCCGGGGATAAACTAAAGGTCAAAATTCTGGACCGTGGTGTTATGGGGGGGGACCGGGAAATGATTGAGGGTTGCCGTTTGGGGACACTGAACACGGCCATCGTCAGTGGTTCCGTTTTGGCAAACGTTATTCCTCAGTATTTTATGGTGCCGTTGCCCTATCTCTTCAATAATCATGAAGAGGTCAATGCTTTTCTGGATGGACCCATCGGACAGAAATTGTTCAAAATGCTGGAGGACAAAGACCTTGTAGGGTTGGGATGGGCGACCTGGTCATTTCGAGGTATTTGGAATAATGTCCGTCCAATCACAAAACCGGAAGACCTCAGGGGGTTAAAGCTCCGTACGGTCGAGACGCCACTTGACATGTCCACCATCAACAACATGGGTGGCGTTGCCACGCCAATGGCTTGGAGTGAAGCTTTACTGGGTCTGCGCCAGGGGACGGTAAACGGCATTTCAACCACTTATGGGCTGGGCTATCACCTCAAGCTGTATGACATCGCCAAGTATGCCACCAGGACCAGACACTACTATGAAACGGCTCCGTTGATTATGAGCAAGAAGATGTTCGACAACTTTACATCCGAGGAACAAAAGCTTATCAAGAAATCGGCTGCGGAGGCCTTGCTGTGGGCCCGCAAACAGCAGGCGCAGTTTGATGATAAATCCGAAGCGCTGCTGACGGCTAAAGGCGTTAAGGTAAACTCACTCAGCCCGGAAGCGTTTGAGGCTTTTCGTAAACTGACACGTCCCGCTTATAAGCAGTTCCGATCCAAGATTGGTCCGGAGTTTATGGATGAAGCGATGGCATTTATTGAAGACTACCGGAAAAAGAAGAAATAAAAAGACTTGATTGTCATTCGGGGGGCGGGCATACGCTTCGCCCCCCACAAAAAAGAGGGAATATGGCAACTAAAATTCTAGACATTATAGAAATGGCACTAAAGATCATTTGTATCTGCCTGTTCAGCGTTATTGTGGCGTGTCTTTCCTACGCTGTCGTCATGCGCTATGTTTTTCACCAGCCGCCGGCATGGTCCATGGAGCTGAGCCGTTATCTGTTTTTATGGATGGTTATCTTTGGCGCAACTCTAGTGACCAGGGAGCAAAGTCACATTCAAATCACTTTTCTTGTGAATTTTCTCCCCCCCAAAGTACGCTTAATCTGGTTGAATGTACTGCGACTGATGATGATCGGCTTTTGCTGGGTAATGATTCAACAGGGTCTGATAATATACCCGCTGGTGTCAGAGGCGGCATCGCCGACGCTCGGGATATCCATGGGTTGGTTTTATCTGACCATTCCCGTTGGTGGATTGTTCATGGGAATTTACATTGCGGAGGCTATCATAGTTTCTATCCTGGAATTTCGAAAAACAGATCCATCGGAGGAGAAGTTGGTATGTTAATGGTATCAGTTGTTGTCATTTTTTTAATTTTGACCTTGCTGGGAATGCCGCTTTACTTTTCATTCGGTATTACCGCTACCTATGCCTGCATAGCCGGGGACCTTCCCTTGCTGGTTATTGCGCAACGTTTAATGATCGGCATGGATTCGTTTACACTCCTGGCCATTCCGGGATTTGTGCTGGTGGGTGAAATCATGTGTCATGGAGGAATATCCAAACGGGCGGTCGATTTTTGTAATTCTTTAATTGGCCATTTCAAGGGGGGACTATCAATGGTGGCGGTATCAACCGGCATGGTCATGGGAGGCATATCGGGCTCAGCGGTGGCGGATACTGCTGCCGTAGCAACGGTATTGATTCCTTCCATGGAAAAAGAGAACTACCCTAAAGATTTTTCTTCGGCCGTAGTCGGCACAGCTGGACCATTAGGGAATATAATCCCTCCATCTATTCCGATGGTTGTCT
>JAUVXT010000056.1 GCA_030603465.1 Deltaproteobacteria bacterium | reverse complement strand
GAACCAAGTTCAGATAGCCGCCAAATATCTTGACTAATGCCATCCAATCGAAGATTACAGACAGCTTTATTATATCGTCATCGAGGTGTCTTTTTTATAAAGGTTTTGTAATGACCGGTTAAAAGAATTCTCATCAGACCGTTAAGAAGCAACTTTTCTTTGATTCCATCTGCACAATAGGATATAAGGTGAAACCTGAAAGGCAGGGTCCACCTCGATACATTTTATCAGACAGACACACAGGAATGGAGAGGGAGACTTTTATCTGATTTGCTGTTTTACCAACACGCTAAAAATTGAGAATGAGGTACGAGTATATGGAATGCACTGCATGCATGAAGGATATTCCTGAAGAAAGCCGTTACTGTATGTATTGCGGCGCCTTTTTAGAAAAAACGGATTCCGCAGACGTAGAAGAGAGCTTTGAGTCCTTTGAAGACAGGATCCCCTGCAGCGATGGCACCTGCATAGGTACCATAGAGAAGGGAAAGTGCACCGTCTGTGGAAAAGCCTATAGCAAAGAGGCGTCTTAGTCCAATTTTTATTGAACCGTCAGACCTGTGACCCGGTAGTTGAACTCGTAACTCAGGGCGCCGCTCCAGTCGGATTCGTAGACGCCTTTATAGCGGGTACCTTCGGTCGGCCCCACCGGTTTCCCGTAGGTGTAAAACCAGTTGATTATGGGACTTCCCGTATATCCCAGTCCGATCCAGTATGATCCCGGCGGCAGGGTAATATCGTCTTTTTCGAATGTAAAACCGGTCCAGCGGTATCCCGGCCTGAGGGACATAGTGTTAATATCGATCATATCACTGGTGGCGATAATATCTCCCGGTTTTCCCCTGCCGTCTCTGTAGAGATCGATCCATAACTGCCCGTCTCCCCCGAACTTGTGCAACGCCATGGCGATCCTTCTCAGTTTTACAGGTTTTTTAAGGACAAAAACCTGTGCGTACTGGGTAAGTTTGGTAGTTACATATTCGGCGGTTTCTACATAGAAATCCCGGATCTTTTCAAAGCTTCCCGCGCCCTTTGCAACTGCCCTGGTGGGGGGAAAGGCAAAATCTATGTTTTCGGGGAACTCAAGGTTGCCGAAAATGAAGGGGATATTAAAGCGCAGTTTTACCATTTCTTCATCGGAGATCACGGGTGGCGGTGGCGGCTTTATCAACGCTACTTTTTTGAATGCCGCCTTTACATCGGGGCAGAGGAGAAGATTTTTCGGTCCGTAACTCTCACGATTTCCTCTAATATTTACCCTGTCATCGGAAAAATCCGCTCCAATGGTTTCATAGGTAGCGGGGCTCCCTTTACTCCCCTTGGATTGAATCCACCGTAATCTGCCGTCATTGACTGTTTCGTTATTATCGATACCCACTTCAACCCTTATAAAGCGATTGGCGACAAACATTGCAGTTTGCTGGGGATCAAGGGGAATCCAGCCAAGGTCGGGGAACCATACCTCGATCCATGAGTGCCGTCCCTGTCCCATTTTGACGGTAAGGACGCCGCCCTCTCTGTCTATATTGAAGCTCTTTTTCAGGGTTACTCCGTTTACAATTCTTACCGGTATGCCGACTGCCCGCATGAGGGCAGCCGCCATGTGAGAGTAATTCTGACAGTTGCCCTTGCCCGATTCGAGAGAGTAGAGGGCATCATATTTTTTAGGCGGGGTTACATATCTAATATTATCGACCACCCATGTCAGCGTCTGCTGGACGGCATCAAATTCTGTGTTTGTTCCCCTTGTCAATTTTTGGGCCAGTTTTTTGATACGGTGGTTATCGGATTGTATCTGTTCTGTCGGCTTCAGATAGTCTCTGACATCATCGGGTATGTTATGGAGGGGGAATGGCGCGTGCGTGCCAAGGGTCTTCAGCGTGGTTGTATTTGATGCGTCGAAGGTGAGGCGGGCATCTATAGCTTTTCGCGGGTTTTTCCACGTGGCGGAAACAATTTGGTTGCCCCGTTTGTCGGTATATCTCTTTTTATCCTGCGGGCCGGGTGAAAATTTTATGTTAAAGTCACTGATGACCTGATTGAACGTCGGTGACCGAAAGGATGGGGGCGAGACGAAGCTCAGGGTCATCGTTTTCACGTCCGGTGTTACCGTCACATTCTTTTGTATTTCAAAACGAATCTGTGACGACATTTCCCCGTCAACAGTAAAATTTTCCGCATAGACGGGGAGATTCAGTAAAACAGTTATAATAACAGTAAAGCATAATAATTTTCTCATAATAGAGTCCTCCGTGGTTAAGAAGAAGGCCCTTACTATACGAAATTATCACGAAAAGTTAAAGTTTTATTCTTAAAACGGCTATCGCGGTGATAAAAGATAAAAATCGAGATCTTCTGAAAATCCTTTCAAAGATCCCGATTATAAGATTTTGCCCGGTCATATTCTGCGGGCAATGCTCAGGCTGATTCCACGTTTCCGGGTTTTTCACCTTTGTAGTACTGATAATATCCAATGACCTTTGCAATATATATCCGCGTCGCCTTATAGGGGGGTATTCCGTTATATTTCCTGACGTTTCCGCTTCCGGCATTGTATGCCGCCAGAGCGAGCTCTATGTTTCCATCATATCTATTGAGGAGTCGTTTGAAATACTTGACACCTCCATTGATGTTGTGTTCCGGGTTAAAGCTATCCTCTACGCCTAGCGCTTCGGCGGTTGAGGGCATCAGCTGCATCAGGCCCCGGGCCCCGCGTTTTGAAATAGCCATGGAATCGTAGCTCGATTCCGCCAAAACTATGGCCTTGATGAGGGCGGGATCAATCTCGTAGCGGTTTGCTGCCCTTTCTATAAGAGGGTGTAATCTGCGTTCACCTTTCATCCCATAGACAGGTGAAGGTTGGCTATCATTCGCTTTAACTGTGACTTCGACAGACTTATCCGCTTCCGGCTTGTTTTTTATATCTATTATAGATTTATTGGTGATTATGAATGAAGTATTAACACGTCCGTGAAAGAAGGGGGGGATATATATCAGCAGAATCATTCCAACGATGAAGATCCAGCGGGACAGAGCCGCGATATGCAGGTTTATTTGTGATTCGTCTTCCATTTTAAAACTCCGTTTTCCTTATGACTAAAATTTAATCGTTTTAACGCGCATCTAATAAAGGAATAATATTAGTGTGTCAAGCAAAAAATTGGGTTCTTTCGCAATAAAGGTGTTTATGGGAGGGTTCAATACCTTTGAAGATATCCCGTTGCTTGCCGCGGGGAGATTCATTCATTTAAGTCGGATTTTTTGTCCTGTTCACCTTTGTCTGCCAACTGGCAGGTCTGATTCGCTCATGTAGATATCCCCATTTTGGGCAGGACATACCCCATAACAAAAACCCATACGGCTATAATTGAAAGAAGAATTAATAACTCTTTCATATTTGTCTCCTTCGTTTTTCTTGAACTGAACAGAAGCGCATTCCCCGCGCCTTGGTGCGAGGAGCTTCAACTATTATATAATATAATCATTCTCCCTCGATAAATCAAGTTATGGAATATCGGAGAAAAGCCCGGTTGCTTTTTTATCGCTCCATGACTAGTGTCGTGTCAATCAAGAAATGTCATTTCGACCGCAGGGAGAAATCTAAGATTTCTCAGTCGTGAAGACTCCTTCGAAATGACAAAGCATCGTTGACATGACACTAGTACCCCCTCTCCCGCGCATGCATCCCTGTGTATCCGGAATCGAATAAAAGATTTTTCAGAGATTTCAGTTGATTACCACGCTGCCGCGCTCGCCGGATCCCACCCGCACAACATCGTGCAGGTCCAGGATGAAGATCTTCCCGTCTCCGATCTGTCCCGTTTGTGCCGCCTTCGTGATGATGTTGATGGTTCGTTCGACGAAATCCTCGTTCACCGCAATCTCAATCTTGACCTTTTTGAGGAGCCCGCCGCTCTCCTTTGCACCCCGGTAGATTTGCGTTTTCCCTTTTTGTCTTCCCTGTCCGAGGACCGTGGATACGGTCATCAGGTGAACTTCCTCCTCTTCAAGGGCTTTTTTTACTTCCTCCAGTTTATGGGGTTGTACAATTGCAATAATATATTTCATGGTTCATGCCTCCTATTCCAGAATAGTATACGCCGATTCATTGTGTTGGGTCAGGTCGAGACCGATCAGCTCACTTTGTTTGTCGACCCTCATGCCGACCAGGGCATCGACGATCTTGTGCAGGATCCAGGTGACCGCCAGAGCGTACGCTATGCACACGATAAGGTAGAATGTCTGGATAAAGAACAGTTTCGCGTTGCCGAACAGAAGGCCGTCGGCCCCGCCAGGATTGACCGCCACCGCCGCAAAGATCCCGGTCGCGAATGTTCCCCAGATGCCGCCGATGCCGTGGACGCCGAAGACATCGAGTGAATCATCATATCCGAGCAGGGGCTTGAGCCGGGCGATCGCGAGGTAGCAGGCGATGCCCGCAATCAGTCCGATCGGTATCGCGGAGAGGGCGCTGACGAACCCGCAAGCGGGGGTAATGGCGACCAGTCCCGCAATGACGCCGCTGACGATGCCGAGGACCGTCGGCGCGCCATCCATCTTCCATTCCATGAAGGCCCACGCCATCCCCGCCGCCGCTGCCGCCGTATTTGTGGTGACAAACGCGTTCGCGGCAAGCCCTCCCGCTTCGAGGGCGCTCCCTGCGTTAAACCCGAACCAGCCGATCCACAGAAGCGCGCCTCCTAGAAAGGTTATCGGCAGGTTGTGAGGGGCGAACGCCTGCTTCTCATACCCCACTCTCTTCCCGATCAACACGGCCAAAAGCAGCGCTGAAACACCCGAGCTGACATGGACGACGATACCGCCCGCGAAGTCGAGGGCTCCGATCTTTCCCAACCAGCCGCCGTCTCCCCAGACCCAGTGCGCTATTGGATCGTAGACGAATGTCGACCACAGAAGCGTAAAGAGGACGAGGGCGGAGAACTTCACCCGCTCGGCGAAGGCTCCTACCATCAGCGCCGGGGTGATAATGGCAAACATGGCCTGGAATATCATAAAGACCAGATGCGGTATCGTGCCGGCATACACGGAACTGGGCTCCTGGCCAACGCCCCTGAGGCCGATCCAGTCCAGGCCTCCGATAATGCCGTAGCCCGTATCAGGGCCGAATGACAGTGAATAGCCGAATAAGACCCACTGCAGACTCACTAAACAAATAATGGCAAAACACTGCGTTAGAATGGACAGGATATTTTTTCTCCTCGCCATCCCTCCATAGAAGAAGGCCACCCCCGGGGTCATAATAAACACCAGTGCGGCACAGACCATTATCCACGCTGTATCTCCTGCATTCATACCTTCCACCTCCAACAATTATTTTTCAAAATGCTACATTTTGGAATAAAGCAATTCTGGTGCCAAAAGGGCGTATCACAACAAATAGCTAATATTATTACTGTATATGTCGTGCAAGGATTTTAATAGCCATACGGTACGGTGCCGATAAACAGATAAAACTACAATATTGTAATATTTCCTGGCATTCGTTTTGCAGGATAGAATAGTCTTTAAGGTCTGATATTATGGTGAAAATTTCTACAGCGGATAGGCTGGTATAAAAATCGGTTCCCCTGGTGTTGTGTTAACGATACTCTGTTATTTCGAAGGAGTTTTTACGGCTGAAAAATCTTAGATTTCTCTATGGCTCAGACTTGGCTTGCATGGACAGCGGAATCACCCAAAGATGTCGCGCCAGGGCCGTTATGTCAACCATTGTGAGAAACTTGAGGGAAGAATTTCAAAGGGAGTTTCCAGACCTGGTCATCGAACTGAACAGCGAGCGCACTCCCCCGCCGCTTACGGCGGGGTCAGCGAGCGAATAAAAAATAAAAATTTTCCTTAACAGTCGGAGATTTCCCGCAACTTGTTGCGGGGAGCTTCAAAATAAGTATCATCCAAGTATGCGTTTCAGCGCCTCTTCATATCTCGCCGTCGTCTTTTCTATTATATGGTTAGGCACGGGGGGCGGAGGAGGTGTCTTGTCCCAGTCCAGTGTAAGGAGATAATCCCTGAGAAACTGCTTGTCATAACTTTTTTGCGGTCTCCCCTCTTCATACTCGTCTTTCGGCCAGAAGCGGGAGGAATCGGGGGTGAGAAGCTCATCGATGAGGATCAGCTTGCCGTCGACTATACCGAATTCCATTTTTGTGTCGGCAACGATTATTCCCCCCCGGGATGCGACGTCCGAGGCCATATTGTATATCCTGATACTGACATCGATGACCTGTTCCGTCAGTTCCGATCCTATGAGATTTTCCGTTTCCTTCTTTGATATGGGCATATCGTGTTCGCCCCGCTCGGCCTTTGTAGATGGAGTAAAAAGGGGCTCGGGGAATCTGGCAGATTCCTTCAGCCCCGGCGGGAGAGCTATCCCCGAGATCGATTGACTTTCCAGGTAGTCGTTCCAGCCTGCTCCTGTTATGTATCCTCTTACAACGCATTCAACAGAGAGGGGCTTTGCCTTCTTTACCAGCATGCTGCGCCCGCGAATCTCTTCTTTATAGGGCCGGCATTCATTGGGATATTGGTCAACGTCTGTAGAGATGATGTGATTTTCAATGATATCCTTTGTCTTTTCGAACCAGAAGTTGGACATGCGTGTCAGTATCTTACCCTTGTCCGGTATGGGATCTCGCATGATCACATCGAATGCGGAAATTCTGTCTGTTGCGACGATGAGCAGGTGATCGCCCACTTCATATATGTCCCTCACCTTGCCCCTGTTTACAAGGCGTAATCCTTCAAAAGCTGTCTCTGTTATATATTCTCTTTTCATTTTTAACCTCTCTCATATAATCTTTCGTACGGGTACCCCTTCCGCTGTGAGGAAGGATTTTATTTCATCGATCCTGTAGTCCCTGTAATGGACCATGGATGCAATGAGGGCCGCATCGGCGCCGGCCTGCGTGAAGACATCTCGCAGGTGTTCCGGTTTACCCGCGCCCCCTGAAGCGATGACGGGTATGGAAACTGAGCCGGATATCATCGAGGTTACAGTTAGTTCGTATCCGTCGCTCGTTCCATCCGCGTCGATGGAATTGAGACATATCTCTCCGGCCCCAAGACCCTCGGCTTTTTTTGCCCACTCCAGCGCGTCCACTCCCATGGGCTTTCTGCCGCCATTTATCCAGACCTCATAGCCCGAGGGGATTTCCGGAATCTTTGTTGTTTTTTTTGCATCCATTCCCAGGACAATACACTGTTTCCCGAAGATCCTGGCGCCTTCTGAGATAAGTTCGGGATTCAGTACGGCGGCCGTATTGACACTGATCTTTTCCGCGCCCGCATTCAAGACACGGTGCATATCATCCAGTGTCCGGATACCACCTCCGACGGAAAAGGGTATGAATATATTTTTTGCCACCTCTCTTACCACATCGATGATAATGTTCCTTTTATCCGATGATGCGGTAATGTCGTAGAAGACGAGTTCATCTACGCCCTGATCATAGTATTCGCGCGCCATGGTAACGGGATCACCGATGTCGACATTCCCCTTAAACTTGATTCCCTTTGTGGTCTTGCCTTCCTTTACGTCGAGGCAGACGACGATTCTCTTGCTCAACATTTTCCGTTCCATTCGGCGAAATTTTTGAGAATATTCAGGCCAAATCTTCCACTCTTTTCAGGGTGGAACTGGGTGGCGACTACGTTTTCCCTTCCGATTACGGAAGCAAAGGAGATACCGTAGTGTGTCGTTGCTATGATATGTTCCTTGTGCTGTGGCTCCGGATAATAGGAGTGGACAAAGTAAAACTGCGCTTCCGGGTCTATATCCTTCAGTATGGGATGTTCCCGTACCATTTCAATGTTATTCCACCCCATATGGGGAATCTTCATGCCGAGATGGGGAAAACGTTTTGCCATACCCGGTATCAGGTTAAGGCACCGCGCATCATCCTCTTCACTTCCGTCAAGTATGATCTGTGCGCCCAGGCAGATTCCCAGAAATGGTGTCTTTCGCTTTACCACCTCATGGATTACGGTGTCAAGATTCAGGGATCTTATGACCTCCATGGTCTTCCCCGCGGCCCCTACGCCCGGGAATACGACCTTTTCAGATGAGATAATTTCCGATGGGCTATTGGTAATCCTGCATGGAATCCCCAGGTGGCGCAATGCCCGTTCCACAGATTTCAGATTTCCCGCCTTATAGTCAATTATCGAAATCATTCTGTAACCCGTCCAATCTATTCCAGAGATTCCATGATTTTAGTCGCAATAACATCGTCCCCTTCACCGAGGAGAAACTCTATGGGAAGTCCTTCCAGGTATTTATCATTCCAGGGCACATCGCGTTCGTTTATGAGATCGCTCACGCTGTTTACCTTGTTTCCTATAATCTCTTTCTTCTCGGAAACCGTAAGATCCCTGTTAAAGGCGACATGAAGGAGTAATATATAGTCTATTATACGATTTGGCCCCAGAAGCGGTATAATTACGATCGGCTTTTTATCGGACTTTCCGAGACCTGCATATATATCGCCGGTGTTCATAATCGTCTTCTTTGTCCCTTTTATCGGGCCGGGCATTTCTGCTCTCGATTTCATTGCGAGCGATGCCCCATCTCTCTTCTCTATGGATAATGTCGGCACCTCTTCGGCCCCTTTTTCGACATTGTATAACGTATATCCCTCGATGGCGGATATTGCCTTTTGCAGTCTTCGTGCGGTGAATCCGTCTTTGGTTGTCAGGTTTTCCAGCGAAAAGTCGAGATTCTTCAAAAAGTCGAAGATGATGCCCCGTGGGACCTCTCCTTTTCTGCTTGTTCCCACGGTAACCGTCTTGGCCTGATGCCTTATGGCATCTATGGGTCTCGCCAGTTCATCTACCGTATGGCCGAGGGAGATATCGAGCATGTCGAGGGGTGATGATGACGGTCTCTTTTCCTTGAATTCTTCCCAGAAATCCTCCAGCGGCAGTTTCCCCGCGGCGTACTTTAAGAGGAGCGTTAAATCTGATATGAGTTCGACGCTCATGGACGAGAAAAACCCCCTGTTTCGCCGGGCATGAAAGTCCGATGAAAACTCTTCTATAATGCTTTGAATCTCCCTGTCGGCCATCTTATCGAATAGGGATGCACCTTCCTTTTCCAGTTCATTCCCCTTTACCGATAATTTTTTTCTGAAATTTCGGAAAAAGGCGCCATCTTCATCTATGCTGCAGGCGGCATAATATCCCCATATGTGTCCCGTCAGGGTATTCAGTATAATAGGGGTAGGAAAGGACGAGAGGGGAATATTAATTACCGAATCGGATATGTCGTTGAATCTGGTTTCTCCTTCATCGGCTATAACGACAGTTGCGGCCTCATGGGCCTTAAAGATCGCCACATCCTTTACTATATCCTCAATAACCGGTTCAGGATTCCCCGCGGCGCAAACGAGCACAAGAGGTTCGGAAGAGAGGTCTATGTGTTTCTTGTTTTCAACAATATCGGAGGATATGGTCTTGTAACAGAGTTCGCTCAACTTTATCCTGATTTCATCGGCGGCAACCTTGTTCGGTCCGCTGCCCACGACGGCCCAGTATACCTTTTTCTTTACAATATCCCATGCCGATTTTTTTATTATTTCCCTCATAGATATCACAGATTGCATCTTATAGGGAACTTCCTCAAGTTTGAGAAGTGCGTCTGTGATGCCGCTGTCGGACATGGTCCCCAGGATCCGTGCGAAATTGAGAACCAGGATATAGCCCGCAATAATCTGAGAGTAGAATGCCTTCGTGGAGGCCACGGACATCTCTATATCTCTTCCATCGCTTGTATAGAAAACACCATCCGCAATATGTGTAATGTCGGACTGTCTCCTGTTGACTATCGCTATTATATGGGCATTACGTTCCCTGGCCAGGGCGACCGCCCTGTTGGTATCCGTCGTCGTGCCCGATTGAGTAATAGAAATAATAAGGGTATCGCTGAGATCTTCCCTCAGGGAGAATCCACTGAATTCAGAGGATGTCTTTGCCCGGGTCACGATTCCACTACCCTCCAGATATCGCGAAAGGGCCTCTGCAATCGCCTTCGCGGCGACATGAGCCGTCCCCTGTCCCACGACAAATATATGCCCTATCGATCTTCTTTCGAGGGCATCCCTCAAACGCGGTGGGAGGACATTGTCATCGAGGTTAAAGACGACGCTACTGTTGCCGCCGCCGGGAGGGATATGATATTTCCCTCGCAAGGTCTTCTTTACCGATGAAGGCGCCTCCAGAATTTCTTTCAGAAGATAGTGGGGGTACCCCTTTCTGTCGATATCACGGGTCGTAATTTCCGCTTTTTCGATTCCTGTTTCAGAAATATCGAGGGGATGTCCGTCATAGTAAAGGGCATTTATACCCTTTGATCCGTCTTTTTGAGCCTTGTTCAGGATGAATATCTGACCCTTTGTTTCGGTGTTTCCCTCGACTCTTTCATGTTCTCCATCCATCTTTATAAAGTGGGGTGTCACTTCTACGAGGCCGTACAGTTCTGATGCGAACATGTATTGATTGTCGCAGATTCCTACGTATAGAGATTGACCGCTTCCTCTGAGGGCGAGAAAAACCTTTTCAGGTTCAAGGTTGCTTTCCATTGCGATGGCATGGGAACCTTCGAAATCATTCAGAGTCAGGCGAAAGGCCTCGGTAAGGTCATGTCCTGCATAGAGATATTTTTCTATCTGCAGAGTTATAATCTTGGTATCTGTCGTAATGCCCCTGTTGATGAGATCCCTGCCGTCTCCTTCGAGCTGAGCCCTCAGTGTGCCGTAGTTGTCTATGTCGCCGTTGAGCGCCACTGTGATCGACCAGTTTCCCCTTCCATAGCGGGGATATTCCTTGCAGGTGAACGGTATATCTTCCGACTCACCTATTTCCGTATCCAGTGTAAAATTGTTAATGGGATGACAGTTTTCTTCTGTTATGGAGCCCACCGAGGCCCATCGGGTATGTGCCAGATACATGTCCGATTCGGTTGTGTCATTGATAATGGTGTGAAGGATCTGATCAGCCCTGATTCTGTCGCGCAGATAACCGCCATTTTCTCCCAGCTTCCCCGTAACGGAGGCCTTCTTGTATGTAAAGGAGATAGTCGGAAGGCCCTTCCCCGATGTATCCTCGGACAAATGGATGGAACCATCCATAAGATCACCCGGGGTCAGCCTCCTTTTCCATTGATCATAGAGACCCTTGTCTTTGATTTCCCTTTTTGCCTTTATCAGTGTCTCACTCTCCTCGAGGGTGAAGACAATCTGTATGCCGGCGGAATCTCTACCCCTGACTTCCAGCCTGTCGAGGGAATTGATCATGATGTTGATATTTCTGTACTTCCTGAATCCCTCCCGGGATATTGTTTTTTTGTCTCTCTGTCCCGCAAGGTAAATAATTTTTTCACAATTGGATAGTATGTCTTTTTCAAGGGCCCAGGCAATATCTCTTAACATTGTCAGAGAATTGCCTGTCTGCTCCATCTCTCCGGTGGAGAAAGAACTTGCGTGACTCTCTATAAGTTCTTCTTCACCGGCAATAAAGGCATTCATCGCCTGTGACAGGTGTTTAAGTCTTTCAGACTCCCCCGATTCGAAGAGGGCATATTGAAGTGACGAATCCTGTTTTGCTGTGAGGATATACCCTTCCATATTCTTCAGGGTTTGATTGCCGCC
>JAUVXT010000238.1 GCA_030603465.1 Deltaproteobacteria bacterium | reverse complement strand
GTGTCAATCCGAGAAAAGATACGGAATTGAAGATCGCCTTTCTCGGCGCCGAACCGCACTCGGAAAGGACGAGAAATAAGGTGGAAGAACTTTACGGCATGAAGGCCTTCAATTCATACGGATTATCGGAGATGAACGGTCCCGGTGTCGCCTTCGAGTGCCCGTACCAGAACGGGATGCATGTATGGGAGGACAATTATGTGGTGGAGGTTATAGACCCCGTCACCATGAAAACGGTTCCCGAAGGCGGGGAGGGAGAGCTGGTTTTTACCACCCTTTTAAGGGAGGGGATGCCCATATTGAGATACAGGACAAAGGATATAACGAGGATCATTCCCGGTCCCTGCGAATGCGGCAGGGTTCACAGGAGGATTGAAAGGATAAAGGGAAGAACCGACGATATGCTTATTATAAAAGGGGTCAACATGTATCCGATTCAGATAGAAAAGAAGCTGATGGGAATACCGGGCGTGGGGACCAATTATCTTATTATCCTGGATAGG
This sequence comes from Deltaproteobacteria bacterium, assembly GCA_030603465.1. GTDB lineage: Bacteria > Desulfobacterota > Syntrophia > Syntrophales > UBA2210 > JAFGPZ01. The sequence continues at coordinate 3,564 of JAUVXT010000238.1, read as the reverse complement.
GAAGGTTACAATGAGCATATGACGGTAAAGGTTGAGGTTGAGAAGGAATTCTTTTCGGGCAACTTGAAACAGCTTGAAAATCTGAGGCGCACAATTATAGAGGAGCTGAAGAGCGACATACTTATCACTCCAAGAGTGGAACTTGTAGAACCGGGCAGCCTCCCCGCAAGCGAAGGGAAGGCTGTCAGGGTAATAGATAACAGGGAAGACCGGTAACAAGGGGTATATCTATGATTTCCTATCAAATTTCAATATTTGCTGAAAACAAACCGGGGAGACTGGCCAAGGTCACGGGGATTCTGGGAAGGGAAAAGATAAATATCCGTGCCATCACCATATCCAGCTCGGACGCCTTTGGTGTTATAAATATACTTGCCGATGATCCGAAGCGGGCCAAAAAAGTTTTGACAAAGGAGGGATTGACTGTAAGCCTTAAGGAGGTTGTGGCTGTCATTATTGAGGATAAACCGGGCGGCTTGGACAGGCTTATTCAACTTCTCGCTGAAAATGGGATAAATGTCGAAAACGCATACGGATTTGTCTTGGAAAGCTGGGAAAAGGCGGTTTTTGTGGTGGATGTGGATCAGATGGAAAAGACACAGGAGTTACTCGAAAATGCCGGTTTTGAGACACTTGACGCGGATACGCTGGCGGCTGTGGAACCATTTCACTACATGAAATATTAGATAGAGGAGGTAGTCTATAATGACACATGAGGATGCCGGACATTATGCGTTAAAACATTCTTCGAATACTATAATTAATAAACAGATTGCTGATCGAGTAAAGGCCAAAATTAGTGATGGGAAAATAACCTGTGCGGCTGCGCATAAAATAGCCAAAGAACTTGATGTGGAACCAAAGGAAGTAGGTGTCACAGTAGATCTGCTGGAGGTTCGGATCAGCAACTGCCAGTTGGGACTTTACGGTTACAGTACAAAGGGCAGGGTGGTGGAACCGGCGGAAAAGGTTTCACCGGAATTGGATGCCGCTATTGGGAAATCTCTTGTAAAAGGGAAACTTACCTGTCTCGAATCGTGGAAAATTGCCGAAGAATTCGGAGTTTCAAGGATGGAAATTTCTGCCGCCTGTGAGAAGTTGAAGATAAAGATATCTTCATGCCAGCTCGGTTCCTTTTAAGCGGTATGACCCATCTAAAATAATATTATTTACGCTTTCTCTCGTGTGCTTGAGGGGCTTTTGTATGTCTTCATCTTTGGGAGATACCTATTCCATTCCATGAAGCGTAAGGAGTCGGTTATATGTATAATAAGGATAGTAAAATAGCGGTTGTCGGGGCCGGCGCTATTGGGGGAATAACTGCGGGATTTATCGCCAGGGCGGGATATAATAATGTAGAAATAGTCTGTAAACACCAGGAGATTGCCGACAAATTCAGATCCGGAGAGGTACATATTTTCGGAATAAATGGCGACCACAGGGTAACTGTCCCGGCAGTGGCGCGGATATCTGAGCTGAAAGAACATAAGGATATCGTTTTCCTCGCCACAAAGGCTACGGATATGCTGGAAGCCGCAAGGGAGTTGCTCCCCTTTTTAACAGATAGATCGATTGTTGTTTCTCTCCAGAATGGTATATGTGAAGATGCCATCGCCGAGGTGGTCGGCCGCCACAGGACTCTCGGTTGTGTCGTGGGATGGGGCGCCACAATGCATGGTCCGGGTGAGCTTGAGATGACTTCTGCGGGCGAATACATCATCGGGAACATCGACAGCAAGCCCGACATAAGACTCCTGTCTCTGGAGAAGATTCTTAGTTCTGTTGTCCCGGTGGAAATGTCAGAGAATATTATGGGAAACCTGTATTCCAAGCTGATTATAAATTCCTGCATAAACTCGCTTGGCGCGATTTGCGGGCTTTATCTGGGTAAAATGCTTTCCACAAAGAAGTATAGAAGCATATTTATAGAGATTATTCGTGAGGCGATCGCTGTGGCCGACGAAAGGTACCTGAAGGTAGAAATATACGCAGGAAAGCTCGATTATTACAGGTTCCTTCATGGATCGGGATTTTATGATAATTTCAGGCGCCATTTATTGATCCGCATGATCGGATTCAAGTATCGCAGGATAAAATCATCGAGCCTTCAGTCGCTTGAGCGGGGCAACCCGACGGAGATAGATTTTTTGAATGGATACATATCTTTCCACGGGAAAAAGCAAAAAGTTCCTACGCCTGTCAATGATAAGATAATAGAGATTGTCAAGGAGATAGAAGCAGGCACGAAAGAGATTTCGCCGGAGAATTTTGGCGATCCTTTTTTCGAAGATTTTAGATAGAGGAGTCTTTTATGAAAACTCGGGTTACCGAACTTTTTGGCATCAGATATCCCATAGTGTTGTCGGGCATGAGCTGGATCAGTGTTCCTGAAATGGTGGCGGCGGTTTCGAATGCGGGGGGGCTTGGAATTCTGGCGACAGGACCTTTCAGCGCCGATGAGACGAGACAGGCGGTTAAGAAGATAAGGACTTTTACGGACAAGCCCTTCGGTGCGAACGCCACTCTCCTCTTTCCGGGTGCCAGAGAAAACGCCATGGTTTTGCTGGAGGAAGAGGTTCCTGTAATCAATTTTTCTCTGGGAAAAGGGGACTGGATCGCAGAGGCCGCCCACAGATATGGAGGGAAGGTAGTCGCCACTGTGGTGAATGGCAGGCATGCAAAGAGGGCCGAGGAGCAGGGGAGTGACGCGTTAATCGTTACGGGGCATGAGGCGGCTGCCCACGGGGGCGATGTGACGTCCCTTGTGCTTGTTCCGGGGATAGTTGATTTGGTAAATATACCGGTAATAGCCGCCGGGGGGTTTGCCGACGGGAGGGGACTTGCTGCCGCCCTTGCGCTCGGGGCCGATGGCATTGCGATGGGGACGCGATTCATGAGCACAAAAGAGAGGCCTCTTCACGAAAATTATAAACAGATTTCCCTCGAAAAGGATGCCACCGACACAATTTATGGAACCCATTTTGACGGTCTGGGATGCCGGTCATTGAAGACAAAGGCGGCGGTAAGGGCATACAGAAAAGGTCTTTTCGGTCTTCCGAATTTTCTGGAGGCAACTACAAACGCAAAAAATATCGCAGGAACACTTAATATTCCCTCTCTAAAACTTTTTGCGGGAGTTTTGGCTTCGGGATGGAAGAATTCCGTAATGATGGCCTATCTCGCCAATGCATTCAAAGCGATACAGATGGCCTCTGAGGATGGCGACATGAGGCGCGGGGTGTTGCCGGTGGGGCAAACAACCGGGCTGCTTCATGACGTTCCGTCCGTTTCCGGGCTGCTGGACAGGATCATATCAGAAGCCGGAGAGGTTAAGGAGAGGTTGTCGCTCGTTATTTAGATGTAAGGAAATATTTCTTCTATAACTACCCGGAAGTTATCCTTTACCTGTTTTTCTCCCTTTACGATTTCCATATGTCCGGGGAGAAGAAATTCGGCATCGAGCCTTGAAAGGGTCAAAATGCTCTCTTTGAGAATTGAGCTATTCCCCCCGGGGAAATCCGATCGTCCAACGTTTTGACTGAATATTACATCACCCGATATAAG
>JAUVXT010000152.1 GCA_030603465.1 Deltaproteobacteria bacterium | reverse complement strand
GACCGGTGAGAGGATATCCTTTGATGCGGGGGTGCATGACGTACACCCCGAAATGCTTATACTGCTTGGAAAGTTGAAGTACAGGACAAGTTATTCTCAGAATGTCCTCTCTCATTCATTGGAAGTGGCGCATATGACCGGAATGATGGCTGCTGAACTGGGAATGAATGTAAAAGATGCAAAGAGGGCGGGGTTGCTGCACGATATAGGGAAGGCTATAGATCATGAAGTAGAAGGTCCCCATGCGGCTATAGGGGCGGAATGTGCCAAGAAATATGGCGAACCGGAACATATTCTTAACGCCATAGCCACCCATCATGATGACGGCCACTCAAATACTCTGCTCGGGGTTCTCGTACAGTCGGCCGACAGCCTGTCAGCGGCAAGACCCGGCGCGAGAAGAGAAATGCTGGAAACTTACGTAAAGCGCCTGGATGAACTGGAGAAGGTTGCCCAGTCATTCGACGGCGTTGACAAGTGTTATGCCATCCAGGCGGGGAGAGAAATACGCATTCTGGTGGAAAACGAAAAAATGTCCGATGATGATGCGGTGATGCTCTGTAATGATATAATAAAGAAGATCGAGGCCGAATTGACTTATCCCGGTCAGATAAAGGTTACCGTGATCCGGGAGATGAGGGTGTCGGACTTCGCGAAATAGGGAATATTTTGACCATGAAGATACTCTTCGTGGGTGACATAGTAGGGAAACCGGGCAGGATGGCTGTCCGGAATTTACTTCCCCGCATAGTCGCCCGACATGACATAGATATCGTTATTGCAAATTGTGAAAATGCCGCCGGCGGACTGGGAGTAACCAGAGAAGTTGTCGATGAACTCTATCGAAACGACATAGACGTTCTGACATCGGGAAATCATATATGGGACAAAAAGGGTATAAGGGAGTTTATTGACGATTACAAAACACTCCTCAGGCCTGCCAATTATCCCGTGGGTTCTCTCGGAAAGGGAAGCGTTTCAATAAATGACAGTTCCGGAAAGGCTCTCGGTGTAATCAATCTGGAGGGAAGGGTATTCATGAAACCCCTCGATTGTCCCTTCAGGGTTGCCGAAAGAGAGATAGAACGATTAAGCTCTCGGTCGGATATAATTATCGTTGATATGCACGGTGAAGCAACATCGGAAAAGCAGGCCATGGGGTGGTTTCTCGACGGGAAGGTGAGCGCCGTTATCGGAACTCACACCCATGTCCAGACCGCCGATGAGAGGATACTTCCCAATGGCACCGCCTACATTACAGATGTGGGAATGACCGGTTCCATGGATTCTGTTTTAGGGGTAAAAAAAGATATTGCCCTTGAGAGATTCCTGACTCTGATGCCCAACAAATTTGAAGTTGCCAAAAAAAACGTCTGGCTCCAGGGCGTTGTAATGGATTTTGACGGCAAAAAGGGGAAGTGCCTTTCAATCGAAAGAATCAATGAGAAACTGGAAAAATAAGGGTAATTCTGGTAGATGTAAAAGATAAACCTCTTTCGCATTTCGGTTGATGAACCGCCGCATAAACACCTTTTCGGTTGTCTAAGATGCTTTTTGATAAATCCAGGGCTTGTTCCAGGCGATTTAAAAACTCGTCCTTCGGGCTCAAACAGTTTAAATCGCTATTCTTTCGCTTTGCCAGGATTTATTCTAAAAAACCATCTTAATGACCACTCAAGGGTATTTATGCTTCAACAACTTTATTACGAAAGAACCAAAACTTTTTACAGGATCATTAATGGCCGGATTAGTAATCTTTAAACGTGAAGCTGGGTGGATGTTGTGAAGAGCGTATATGACATATTTTCCGAACGCGGATTCATAGAACAGGTAACGGACGAAGAATTGGTAAAAGATCTCCTGGCGCGGGAATCCGTCACCTGTTACATCGGTTTCGATCCTACTGCCACGAGTCTGCATATAGGCAGTCTTGTTCCCATAATGGCTCTCAGCCACATGCAGAGAGCGGGACACAAGCCCATCGCCCTTGTAGGAGGCGGCACGGCGCTTATCGGAGATCCCAGCGGCAAGACGGCGATGAGGCAGATACTGACGCGGGATGAGATAGACAGAAACGCGGAATCCCTGAGAATGCAGCTGTCGCGATATATCGATTTCGAGGACAATAAGGCCCTCTTGCTGAATAACGCCGATTGGCTGGCCGGGCTCAATTATATCGAATTTCTGAGAGATGTCGGCCGCCACTTCAGTGTCAACAGGATGCTGGCCGCGGAGAGCTACAGGATACGTATGGAGACGGGGCTCAATTTTATAGAGTTTAACTACATGCTGCTCCAGTCTTATGATTTTTCCTATCTCTGCAAACACCATGACTGCGCCATTCAGATGGGAGGAAACGACCAGTGGGGCAATATAGTGGCAGGCGTCGACCTTACCAGAAGACTTGAGGGCAAAAGGGTCTATGGAATTACCTTTCCCCTTTTGGTGACATCCCAGGGGCATAAGATGGGGAAGACGGAAAAGGGTACCGTGTGGCTGGACCCTGACCTTACTACCCCTTACGAATATTTTCAGTACTGGATAAATACGGAAGATGACGATGTAGAGAGATTCCTGGCGCTCTTCACTTACCTCCCCGTTGAAGAAATCGGAGCGGTAACGAAGCTCGCCGATTCTGAAATAAATATGGCAAAGGCCGTCCTGGCATTCGAGACAACAAAGATAACACACGGAGAAGATGAAGCGATAGGGGCGTGGAAGGCATCTGTCGGCGCCTTTAATCTGCGACCCGTTTCCTCGAATCTCTTTCCCTCCAGCTCTATTCCCAGACATGAAATCTTGCAGGATGTGTCGGCGATCACTACCTATGAAAAGACGATGAAAGAGGTGGAAACGGTTTCCATTGCCACCCTCTTGCATGAGGTCGAACTGTGTGCCTCCAGGGGAGAGGCAAGGCGACTCATAACCCAGGGCGGCGCCTATATTAATGGCAGGCAGATCACATCCATTGACTATAAGATAGGGGTGGACGATCTTGACGAAAACCGGGAAATTAGCCTGAGAAAAGGTAAGAAAAAGTACACCAGAATAAAAGTGGTTTAACGGTCAGAGTTTGTTGAGTATGGCGCATAGTGGGAAGGTGGAGAGCGAATGAATATGATAAAAATCGCAATCATCGGCATTGGTAATTGTGCCAGCTCGCTGATTCAGGGGATCAATTATTACAGGGACAGGGAAAAGGAGGATGCGATCGGTCTGATGCATTGGGAGATCGGTGGTTACAGACCCTGTGATATCGAGGTGGTGGCCGCCTTTGATATTGACCGGCGCAAGGTGGACAGGGATGTTGCCGTTGCGATTTTCCAGAAGCCTAACTGCACCAAAGTCTTCCAAAAAGATATTCCTCTCACCGGTGTTACCGTCTCCATGGGACGGATCCTGGACGGTTTTTCCGAACATATGAGTCATTATGATGAAAAACGCACCTTTCTCCCGGCCGACAAAGAGGAGCCCGGCAGGGATGATGTGGTGCGTATTCTTAAAGAATCGAAGGCGGAGATTTTGCTGAACTATCTCCCCGTCGGTTCGGAGGAGGCCGTTCGCTTTTACGCCGAGTGTGCCCTGGAGGCGGAGGTTGCATTCATAAATAACATGCCCGTATTTATTGCCAGCGATCCGGTTTGGGCAAAACGTTTCGCGAAGAAGAATCTCCCACTCATAGGTGACGACATAAAATCGCAACTGGGAGCCACCATTATTCATCGTATGATGGCCGATCTCTTTAAGAAGCGAGGAGTCAAGTTTGAGCGCACCTATCAGCTGAACACGGGCGGAAATACAGATTTCCTGAATATGCTCAATCAGCACCGCCTCACTTCAAAGAAAACATCAAAGACGGAAGCGGTTCAATCGGTGGCAGCCGAGCGTCTCGACGAAGAAAACATCCACGTGGGTCCCAGCGACTATGTGGCCTGGCAGAATGACAATAAGGTCTGTTTTATGCGTATGGAGGGGAGGCTCTTCGGCAACGTGCCCATGGACCTGGAAATGCGACTGTCTGTTGAAGATTCCCCCAATTCCGGAGGTGTCGCAATAGATGCCATACGCTGCTGTAAACTGGCCCTGGGCCGGGGTCGGGGAGGCGTTCTCTATGAACCTTCGGCCTATTTCATGAAACATCCGCCGCGGCAGTTTACAGATGACGAGGCCTATCATATGATGGAGGCATTTATTAAGGGCCGGTCATGAAATAAGACGACTTCGTAAAAAGCTACGCTATGCCGACACGTCGGCATTATAATTGGAAGTAACTTTAAGGCCGATGGGGGCATCGGCCCCTACATATTGTAGGGCCTGTTCCCCGAACAGGCCGTGTATCTGGATAGTGTCCAAAAGAATCGACAAGTTATGTTAAAATCGGCCAAACGAGTTGCTTAGAAGTCCCAAAAACGTCATGCCGGACTTGATCCGGCATCCAGAACGTATTGAAATTACTGGATTCCGGCTTTCTCCGGAATGACAAAAAACGGCATTTTTTGACTTTTTACCGGAGCATCAATCTTGACTTCCAAGGAAGTCATTTTGATAAGCATGCTATAACATGTTGTTATTATATTATATTACATTACACTAATTGTACCCATTTTAACAAAGGGCTGAATTTTCTTCCAATTATAATGCCGACGTGTCGGCATAGCGGAGCTTTTTACGAGTCCATGAAATAAGGTGCACAATCGGGCGCTCGGATCTTTTTTCACCACTGGCAATTAGAGGTCCTGAAAGCAGATCGCAGTTTACCCGGTGGCGCTGATGCCGGAGATAGTGTAGTGGTTCTTCAAATACTTTCAGCTATCTCGGGGCAAATGCGATGGGTTAAAGGGGGGACATGAAAAATAACAGGGAATCCCTTTCATTCAATTTGGGCCGATACAAGAGTGCAGTCGATGAATCTCTTTCATCTCTCAGGGAAAAAGGGATTATGTCGCGAATCTGGGCCCATGACCACAGGGTCTGGAAACCCAATCCCGATGAGATAACCGATAGACTGGGCTGGCTTCATGCACCGGAGCGTATGAAGCCGGAGCTGAATCGGATAGAAGAGTTTGTCCGGCAAGTTCTTGATGACGGGTATACCCATGCGCTCCTTCTCGGTATGGGGGGATCAAGCCTCGCGCCTGAAGTGCTTCGTAAAACTTTCGGCGTGAAAGAGGGATATCTCGATCTTGATATTCTCGACAGTACCGACCCCGCAGCGGTTGCGTCTCATACACAAAGGTTGAATCCGGAACAAACACTGTTCATTGTCTCTTCGAAATCGGGAACCACCCAGGAGACGCTCTCCTTCTTCAGGTATTTCTACAACCGGGTTTGCGATTTTGTGGGCAAGGAAAAAGCGGGCAGTCACTTCATCGCAATAACCGATCCCTCTTCACGTCTGACAGAAATCGCCGAAAGGTACCGTTTCAGGGAGACCTTTATCAATGATCCCGCGATAGGAGGCCGTTACTCCGCGCTTTCCCATTTTGGTCTGGTTCCGGCGGCCCTTGCGGGTATCGATATCGGCCGGCTTCTCGACAGCGCATTGGCCATGTCGGAAAAATGTAAGGCATGCAACTCCCCTTCGGGTGGGAGTAATTATGGCGCACGTCTCGGCGCGATACTGGGAGAACTGGCAAATATGGGAAGGGACAAGGCAACCTTCATCATTGCGCCGCGGATAGAGAGCTTCGGCGACTGGGCGGAGCAGCTTATAGCGGAGAGCACCGGCAAGGAAGGGAAGGGCGTTTTGCCGGTGGTGGGGGAGACACTATCGCTTCCCGATTATTACGGATCTGATCGGGTTTTCGTCTATATCTCAGTGACGGGAGACGAATCGAACAGAGAGAAGGTAAAAAGGCTTGAAGATGCGGGGCATCCCGTTGTCAGAATTCCGGTTCGCGATCTCTATGACATCGGAGGTCAATTTTTCCTGTGGGAAATGGCGACAGCGGTGGCCGGTCATATTTTAAAGATTAACCCTTTCGATCAACCCGATGTGAAGGCGGCCAAGGTACTCACACGAAAGGCGGTGGAAGTATATAAGGAAAGGGGAACACTGCCGGAACATACCCTGAAGATCGCGGATGGAAACATAGAGGTTTATGGTGACTTTTCGACAGGGCGGTTTGATGAATCGTTCAGGGATTTCATGAAATATTCCCGTGAAGGGACATATGTGGCCATTCAGGCTTATGTTCAACCCGCGGAGGAAATGGACAGGGCCATTAAAAAGCTGCGCATGAAAATCCGTGATAAATACATGACGGCGACAACCTTCGGATACGGACCACGTTTTCTCCACTCAACGGGTCAACTTCACAAAGGGGATGGGGGCAACGGCCTTTTTGTCCAGGTTACATCGGAAACGGCAGAGGATATTCCCATACCGGATGAGGCAGGAGAGGAGAAATCTTCCATCACCTTCGGCATACTCAAGGACGCTCAGGCGCTTGGTGACTGGCAGGCGCTGACGGAGGCGGGGCGGAAGATCCTACGTTTTCACGTGAAGGGGCATCTTGTTGAAGGAATTCAGCGTCTCGAGAAAATTATATAACTCT
>JAUVXT010000216.1 GCA_030603465.1 Deltaproteobacteria bacterium | reverse complement strand
CCCAGCAGTACCACCCGTTTCATCTGCCACGGTCTCAAGTCTCGGAATAGTTCGGCATTCTGAATGACGGCCTGCTGAAGCTGTAGACCGAGCACATCCCAGAGCGTCATCAATTGTGTGGAGGAAAGCAATATGGGTGTGATGAACAGGTCTGCGATGATCGCAAATATCATGGCAATCGCGGAAAGAAGTCCGAAACTGATAACGGGAACAAAATTGGAAAAACCCAGAACGACAAATCCCAGTGACAGGGCGACGGAAGTTGAAATAACGGGCCTCACCTCTGCACGGATGCAGACGTCGACGGCCTTTCCCTGGCTCTGAAGGATCCGCATTTCGCTATTGTATCTGCTCATCAAGTGGATCGTGTCATCGACGGCAATTCCGATGGCTATGGCTGCCACCATGGCCGTTCCCGTGTTGAGCGGGATACCGAAGATGCCCATGATTCCGAAAATCAGGGCGATGGGAAACAGATTGGGAATCAGCGAAAGGGCGCCGGCCTTTACATTTACGAACAGGACAGACATGATGACAAAGATCAGAAGCAGGACAAGCGAAAGAGACTTGGCCTGTCCCTCGGCCATGCTGTCCGCCGCGGCGTTGATGAGAATATTTTCGCCGGTAAGGCCCCATATAAAGTGTGGATTCAGTGTCTTTTTGATCTCCCTTTCCAGCGCGGCGAGGGCCTCTTTCAGCTCATAAGAAGAACTGATATTGTGTCGCACCAGTATGTTGGCTTCGCTGAAATCGGACGTTATGTAGCGCTCTATTTCATCGCGGTGCAGAAAGAGGAGGTATTGGGCTATCAAATCCTTCGAGTCGGGCACCGTAAAAAACTTTTCATCGCCGCCGTTCATCTCTCTGTGTATCAACGAAATATCGTCGGCGAGAGACTTTGTTTTGTCGAACATACCCATATTGGCCATATGTTTTTGAATCACTCCAATCTGTTTGAGGTTTTCAGGCTGTTTAAACGCGCCGGGAAATCCGCTGCTGACACGGATAAAAAATGTCTGGGCGCCGGAGAGATTGTCGTGGAGAATCTGGCTCCGATTTCGGATGGCCGAACTCTTTTTAAAGTAACCGAGGAGGTCATTGTCTACCTTTACACCGAAGGTAAATAGTCCGATGATGACGGCACCTCCGAGGAAGAGCGTCAGGACAAGACGCTTATTACCTATAATCCTGATAATTGTCGTAGCCAGCGAGTCGAAAAAACGGTTCATAGCGCCCGATTCATTATGCGCCGCACCCTTTTTCTTAACAGGGCCGAAAAACCGCAGATAGACGGGGGCCAGCATGCATGTTGAAAGCGGATTTACAAAGAGACCGAAAGCGGCAACGATACCGAACTGTTTCAGCATCGTTATCTGGTTCAGAGTTATGGAAAGGAAACCTATGAATGTCGTCAGCGAGGTGAGGAGGACGGCTGTTCCCACCTTTCCCGCCATGATTTTGATGGCCGCGTTCTTCTCCCCCTTTGTTTCCTCGATAGCATCGAAATATTCCGAAAGGATATGGATGTCTTCCGTCGATCCTATGACGATGATCAATGCGGGAACGATAACCGTCAGAACATTAAGGGGAATGTCGGCAAATCCCATAAAGCCCGCAGTCCATATGATGCTGGTGCCGGCGGTCAGTATCGGCAGCAGTGCGCCGCTGGCGGAACGCATGGAAATGACCAGCGTGAGAAGAAGTACAAAGGCGGCCAGTGGCACGAGCTTAACCGTGTCGCCGAGGATATTTTCCGTTATCAGGCGGCGTGTATAGGAAAGACCGATCTGAAAGATATTGTCGAATCGATTGTCGAACGATTCAATTATCTTATCTACTTTTCGCGAAAACTTGACGTTAAACTCCGGATCTTCGGGGTCTTTGTCGACGAAGAGGTTTATCGCCGTGACTGTTCCTTCTTTCGATATCAGGCTGTCACGGAAGATGGGGTTTTTCAGGGCATCCGCCCTTATCTTTTCCGCCTCTTCCAGTGTCTCGGGCGGCCATTCTATGAGCGGGTTTGTTTCCAGTCCCCCTTCCACTCCCTTGAAGTTTGTAACGGAATAGAGACTTTCTACCTTACCGACACCTTTTAATTCTTCGAATTCGAAGACAAGATCGTCGAGAGATTTTAACTTTTCAGGGGTGAAAAGTTTTTTATCCTCTATGAAAATGACTGTGATATTGTCGGTTCCGAACTTTTTCAGGGTCTTGTGATAATAGTCTTGGGCCGGATCACCCTGGATCATCATTCCCTCTGTGGATGCATCAACACGAATGTTGCGGGCGCCATAGAGGGCAGCCATGGTGACAATTAAAACAGTGAGTATTACAATCCAGGGATTGGATTGACTCCACAATAAAAATTTGCGCATCCTGTCCCCCTCAGTCGATCATCTTGTGCCGTACCTGTTTGTCGGTTTTTAGACCATAAGTATGCGAGACACCCGGGCCTGCCCCCTACTGCGTATGCTTTCCTGAGAGAATGTAACGCTCGGTGAAGACGGAATCCTTGAGATCGACATTGATCTTTCTATCCGTAATGCCCGTTACTGTCTTATGCTTTCTCTGCAGATGGTTCATGAAGGTTTGTTTCGCACGCCATACCGTTCCCGAAACATTTTCCATTTTGTAGTTCGTCTGAGCCTTTTGCAGCCTGCCCCTGCGATCATAAAATTCTACCTTGAGGGTATAGAGATCCTCCTTTTCAATCCACATAATGCGTTTGGAGTAACCACTCTCTCTTTTTTTCTCCTTATTGGCAGGAACGGCTTCGATAACATAACACTGGGAGACGTTCTTTTTCAGCTCCAGATTCTCGGTACGAAGGATCTTATAGTTGAAATTGTCAAGATCTTCCGGTTCCATGTCTTCGTATGTGAAATCCGTACCCATGAAATAATTCTTTTTACTCCCCTTGGCGATACGCTGCATTTTTTTCTGTGCAGGCAGGTAGAGCCACTGATCGTTTTCCCTCTCCTTCTGTTCCCAGGTAAGGAGAGCGGTTCCCTTGATATCGGCAGGTGACAGAAAGACAACGAGATACCGGTACAAATCATCCCCCACCTCTTTGGCATATCGTTTTACATTTCGTCTTTCCTTGTTTCCATCCTTGTCGACGAGCATCATAATTTCGTCGCCGATTTCACTTTGCACTTTATGCAGTTCTTTTTGTTTTTCCATGACGTCACGGCCTGTCATCTCCGCCGCCTGGGCCATAAGCGGGATAATAAGCCACAATAAGACCACACATACAATCCAGTATTTCCTCATAATATCATTCTCCTTATTTCATGGCATCTTTCGTTATTTTGTTATTTTAAACGGGTTTCAGCTACGGTAATTTGCTTGTAGTATAACTATACGGAATATAAAATTTCCTGTCAAGATCAAAGAATAGAGCGGCTTAACGGATGAGAAATGACAGAAAATAAGTGATTCTGATTCTTTATTCATAATGCGAGTGGGTTGACTGTCCAAATAATGAACAACATCCAGGGCAAAATGAGAGAAGCCCTCTCTCCTCAAGATTTATATGATGGCATTCTCTGCGTCCTCAGTGTTTCTTTCGCGGTTGACAAAATGTTACTTTTATATTAGTTTGCATGACATGAATAGGTATAGCACCGAAATGAGCAGAAAGACACGGCAAATCTTCTGTATAGCTCTCATTTTGATTATTAATTTCAGCCTCTATGTCAGTGGCACGGCCGCCCTGTCCTCGTGCAATGGAAACTGTTGCGTGGAGGGTAAGGTTCATGAATCAGGGCACACTCAGACAACCTACAGGGGGCATGATACCAAAACATGCAGCCCCATGGTTCAGTCCAACTGTTGTGCATTTGAAAATGCCGGCTCTGAGAGTGTGCCTGAGTGTATTATCCGGATATCCAGGGCTGAAAAATATAGTCAGGTACCCGCTATTTCCGTTTCGGTGAGCGAGACTTCGCTTAATCCTTCCATTGCCTCGTCAAGATCAGAATTTTATATTGAGGCTTACTCTTCAGTCCCCATATACCTTCAGAAGACATCTCTTCTCTGTTAATCTCCAAAAGCGGGATCGTCACAATGGAAAGGGAATGGCAACCCTTTCTTGGTGATGGATGGTTCCGCCCAATCATAGCCCCACATTTTTTCACAACATACATAATGGTTTTGATCGGGTGATCTGCTTCCTTTCGCAGGGAAATACCAACGAAGGTGAGCCACTATCCGATGAAATACAGTGTTAGTAAGTCATAAATTGTTTTCTGCGTTTTTATGGCAGAAAATAATTTCGTTAACGCATTAGTAAGTTAGAATTTACTTTCTGGTAGAAAGCAAATTTGTTAACGCACTTATCCCGTTTATCGGGGTCAGGATAACTAATTTTATTAAGAAGGAGAAGCATATCATGTCTGAAAAGTCAAATAGCGATAAGAGGGCCCTGCGATTCAGACACTGTAGAGCCCAGATGGCGGATAGGAGTATGGTTCGGGGTGCCATGGTTACAGCACAGCATGGAAAGAGAGTGAACACGGTCTTCTGACAGAGACAAATAGCTTGATGTGTATATCGGGATGAT
>JAUVXT010000084.1 GCA_030603465.1 Deltaproteobacteria bacterium | reverse complement strand
ATCATCCCGATATACACATCAAGCTATTTGTCTCTGTCAGAAGACCGTGTTCACTCTCTTTCCATGCTGTGCTGTAACCATGGCACCCCGAACCATACTCCTATCCGCCATCTGGGCTCTACAGTGTCTGAATCGCAGGGCGATCAATCGCGTGCTTGACATACAGGACGATTTTGTCTATACTCCCCCAGCCTGTTAATCCGGTTCAGAAATATCAGGAATTTTAGGTAACTACAAGTTTTTCACTAAGAAAGATGGGGAGAAAGGAGCTTTTACTTATGAAGAAAAATTGGCTATGGATTGTAATGGCAACATTAATCGCGCTTACGTTTGCAAGCGCTCCCTGCGCCCTTGCGGCGGAAAAGGTCTATATCAACGGAATCGACGCGAATTTTCCTCCCTTTGGCTATGTGGACAAAAAGGGTATACCCGACGGATTTGACGTGAAATCGGTTGACTGGATCGCCAAGGAGATGGGATTCAAGGCAACACATAAGCCGATGGACTGGGCCGGTATCATCCCGAGCCTGAGGGCAAAAAAGATAGACCTGATCGCCTCCGGAATGAGCATCACCGACGAACGGAGAAAACAGGTCAATTTCACCATTCCCTACTGGGTTATCAAGCAGGTAATCGTGGCACCCAAGGACTCCAACCAGACGGTGGACCAGCTCCTGTCAAAGGGAAATAAGATCGGTGTGCAGAGAGGCACAACGGAAGCCAAGTGGATAGAAGAAAACCTGATCAAAAAAGGGGGAAAGAATTTCACCCTCGTTCGCTATGATTCCGCCCCCCTCGCCGTCATGGATGTGGTAAACGGTCGAATCGCCGGCGCAGCGATGGATGACGCGCCCGCCAAAGACGCGGCCCGCAAGGAACCCGTCAAGATCGTGGGGACCTTCGGCATGAAAGCAGAGGATTTCGGTTATGCCGTCCGCAAGGAAGACACCGAACTACTCAAAATGTTGAATGAAGGGTTGAAAAAGTTGATGGCCTCTCCCTACTGGGAAGAGTTAAAAGCAACATACAAACCCTGATGCTGGTTTAACAGAAGATATAATAATGAAGAATGAGAAGGCATCGGGATGCAAGTCCTGATGCCTTCCTTTTTATTGGATAGCATGACAGAAAGCCTGACAGCAATATATGACGCGTTGCCCTATCTTTTGCATGGTGCCCTCGTTACCGTGGGATTGATAGTAGGGGCCATGATACTGGGCATTTGCCTCGGTGTCATTCTCGCCGTCGGTCAGGTATACGGCAATGCCTGGATAGGACATATAATCGGTATCTATGTATGGTTTTTCCGGGGGATCCCGCTTCTTGTGCTCCTCTTCCTCTTTTACTTCGGACTCTTTCCCTTTTTGAACATAAACCTCTCGGCCTTCACCGTCTCTGCAATGGTTCTCGGCCTTATAAGCGCGGCCTATCAGTCGCAGATCTTTCGAGGGGCAATTCTCTCACTCCCGGAAGGGCAACTCAAGGCCGCACGGGCCCTGGGTATGAGCGATACAAAGGCGATCGCCTTAATTGTTCTTCCTCAGGCATTGAGGTTGTCAATTCCGGGCTGGTCAAACGAATATTCGATAGTTCTGAAGGATTCCGCCGTCGCGTACGCTCTCGGCGTAACGGAAGTAATGGCCCGCGCCCACTTCGTGGCATCGAGAACATACGAGCACCTTCCCCTGTACTTTACAGCCGGTGTAATATTTTTAATTCTCACCTACCTCGGCACCAAGTGTCTCAGAATCCTTGAAGAGAAGGTGCGAATTCCGGGATATTCCGGATAAGGTAATTATATGATGACAGAGAGAGAACCCGTTTTAAGGGTAGAAAATCTGACAAAGAAATACGGGGAAAAGGTTGTCCTGAAAGACGCCACCCTTTCCGTCCATGAGGGGGAGCTGAAAATGTTGATCGGCCCCTCGGGTGGTGGAAAAAGCACACTCCTCCAGTGCATAAATTTTCTGGTAACCCCGGACAGAGGCCGCGTATGGCTCAAGGGAAAGGAAATCATCAAGGCCCGGAAGCGCGACCTCTATGCCTATCGCCAGAATGTGGGTATGATTTTTCAGGACTTCAATCTTTTTGACCACCTGACGGCCCTGCGCAATGTTGAGATAGGCCTGATAAGGGTAAAAAAGATGAGAAAGGACGAGGCCCGGCAGAAGGCCATGTATGAGCTGGAACGGGTGGACCTCAAAGAACATGTAAGCAAGTATCCGGCACAGCTTTCAGGAGGGCAGAAACAACGGGTATCGATAGCGCGCGCCCTTGCCATGGATCCCGAGGTAATGCTCCTCGATGAACCGACATCGGCGCTGGATCCCGAATTGATATCCGAGGTGCTTGCCGTCATAAAGGATCTTCGGGCAAATGGGATGACGATGATCATGTCCACCCATCAGATCGGGTTCGCGAGGGAAATGGCCGACGAGATAGTCTTTCTGGAGGATGGAAACATAATAGAAGTCGGCACATCGGAAAAAATATTTTCCCGGGCGGAGAACTGGCGGACACGGGAATTCTGTTCCAAAATTATAGAGCTATACGGAAACTCTCGCTGATATGGAAGAGCTGTTTTTCATCAAGAACGACGTCTTGCCCCTGCTGGCAAAAGGAACGATCATCAGTATCAAATTGATTGTTCCGTCGGCAATCTTCGGCTTGATTATAGGTATTATCGTTGGAATCCAACGTGTCTTTGGAAATACCTTCATAAGAAAACTGGTCGACACCTATGTGATGATCTTCAGGGGATTCCCCCTGGTTATCCAGCTCTTCATCTGGTATTTCGGCCTCCCCCATCTGGGAATTTACCTGTCTCCCTACGCGGCGGCCGTTCTGGGCTTTTCGCTGTGCAGCAGCGCCTATCATTCCGAATATATAAGGGGGGCGCTCCTTTCCATAAAAAGGGGTCAACTCATGGCGGCTCAGGCGCTGGGGTTTACCAAGACAAAGATGATTTTCTCGATTATTCTGCCTCAGGCAATTCGCCGCGCCCTGCCGGGCTGCGGAAATGAGATAATCTATCTTATAAAGTATTCCTCACTGGCATACATGATCACCTGCATAGAGCTTACCGGCGAGGGGCACACCATCGCCTCGGAAACATTTAAATTTACCGAAATATTTCTCATTGTGGGGGTCATATACCTTTTCCTGACCACCATTGCCAGCCGGTTGCTCGGATATTTTGAATCCCGTTTCCGGCTCCCCGGCTTCGAACATTACCGCATGTAAAGATCCCGGAAAATCTTAGAGGTTGTTTAAAAAAAGATGACAGAGAAGCTAACGATGCCCGGGTACACCCCCATTACAACGGATACATTACACAAGATCGAAGAGGCCGTCGGTTCCGGTCACGTCATCCTGGAAGAGGAAAAACTGATAGAATACGGGAAGGATTCGGGTGAAATTTCCTGCAAGCCGGAGCTTGTCGTTGAAACGACATCATCCGAACAAATAGAAAGACTCCTTCGCCTTGCCAATATTCACCGGTTCCCTGTGACTCCCAGGGGTCTCGGCACCGGCCTCGCTGGGGGATCGATTCCCATGTACGGGGGAGTTCTCCTGTCTATGGCCCGCATGAACCGCATCATATCCATCGAAGAGGATAATATGATCGCCACGGTCGAACCGGGGGTTCTAAATCTGGACATTAAAGAGGCCGTTCGTAAAAAGGGGCTCTTTTATCCGCCCGATCCCGCCAGCCTCGACACATCTTCCATAGGGGGGAACGCGGCGACCAACGCGGGCGGCCCCTCCTGCGTAAAATATGGAACTACCAGGGATTATATACTGGGCATTGAGGCAGTCCTCCCGTCGGGCAAAAAGATTAAGGCGGGAGTAAATACGAGAAAGGGCGTTGTTGGCTACGATCTGCTTCGACTGATTGTGGGATCGGAGGGAACCCTCGGCGTTATCACAAAACTGACGCTGAAACTGATACCTCATCCCCCGGCAGTAACGACGATGGTCGCATTCTTCCCCGAATTGACCTCCGCCATGAAGGCCGTTACAACGGTCTTGATGAGGGGGCATATCCCCTGCGCCATCGAATTTATGGACAGGAAGTGTATCACGCTGGTGAAAGATCTCCTCCCCTTTGAGGAGATGGATACCGCCGGTACTTTTCTCCTTATCGAAACGGACGGCAACCCCGATATTATCGAAAGAGATATTGAAATGATGGGTCACATCTGCCTGGAATGCGGGGCGATGAATGTGATTATGGCCCCCGATTCGGTCAAACGGGCCCGGATGTGGGAGGCCCGAAGAGAGGTATCGCTGAGGATAGAAAACAGCTTCCCCCTTTATATACCCGAAGATGTGGTTTTGCCCCTGGGAAAGATAGCCGATTTCGTGGCCTGCCTCCCCGAATGTGAGAGGGCGTACGGCATGAAGATATTTTCCTTCGGCCACGCGGGGGACGGAAACATACACTTGAATATTACCGCAGAAGATCGGAAGTCAAGGGAAAGGGTGGAAGCGGGGATCAAGTACCTTTTGAAACGAGTCATAAAAATGGGTGGCACTATCTCGGGGGAGCACGGAATCGGCATCACCAAAAGGTGTTATCTACCTCTGGAACTCTCTGCCGAGAGTATTCGCATGCAAAAAGAGATCAAAGGGATATTTGACCCATCCTTTATTCTAAATCCCGGCAAGATTTTTTAATAAGAAACAGGCCGCGCTCAGCAGGCCTTTGCGATTATCTTCCTTGCAAACTCTCCGGCATCGGCCAGGTCAGCCGCGTCGGGATGTCCGAAGGCGCCCTGCGCCTCTTCACACCACGGGCGGTTTACCGGTTCTTTAGCAAGATTTTCTATGATCCTCGGATTCACCTCGCCCCTGCAGCCGAACGTGCCGAGCACCTTTGCCTTTGAAGCCAGGCTCACCGCATGCTCAATGGCCGTTTTTGCTTTCTCATTAGCTCTCATGGAGCCATGTGTTGAAAATATGGCCAGTTTCTTGCCCTGCGGCAGCAATTTTATAAAAGAGTGAACCTTCTCCGGCACACTGTGGACATGAACCGGAAAACCACAGAATACAACATCATATTCATCCACACCCTTTACTTCTTCAATGGGCATGAGATCCGCATCCATATTTACAGCGTCGCAAATAGCCCTTGATAGCTTTTCCGTATTTCCCGTTTGCGAAAAGTATGCTATCAGTATCTTCATCGATTCCTCCTTTAAAAACCCCGGTAGTTGATATCTACTGTATTTGTCCGGATATATCAAGGGGATTTGTATTTATATATTGATGTCGTCTATTATTTTTTATATGGACACTTCCGTCTTTAACAGAAAAGCAGTCGGAGTTTTCACATGCATGACAAAGAAACAACAGACATGACCCTTTTTGTAAGAACCTCGGGCGAGGATATCGCCGGCTGGAACAGACAAAAGATCGTAGATGCCCTGATTCGAGAAACGAATGTGGATATCGATACTGCGGAAGAGATCAGCAGGGAAGTTGAAAGACAGATCATTACTTCCGGAATAGAGCACCTGACGGCCCCCCTTATCAGGGAGCTTGTCGATGCAAAACTGGTGGAGAGAGGGCTCGAAGGGGCCACAAAGATGCATGCGCGGATCGGATTTCCCCTCTATGACGTGGGACAGTTGCTCTTTTACCGCAATAAGGAAAACGCCAATGTTCCCCACAGTCCCGAGGGGACAAATCTGACACTGGCCGAGGGAATAAAAAAGGAATACGCCATCCTGAATGTCTTTTCCGAGGATGTCGGCTATGCCCATATGACGGGTGACATCCATCTCCATAACCTGGGATATATCGACAGGCCCTACTGTGCCTGCCAGTCCATTGAATATATAAAAAAATTCGGCGTAAACCTCCCCAACTCGCTGGCAGTCACAACGCCGGCACGGCACGCGGAGGTCCTCTTAATACACATGATAAGGTTTGCCGCCGCCCTCCAGGGAAATTTTGCAGGCGCCATAGGATGGTACGGCGTAAATCTCTTCTTCGCCCCTTACCTGACCGGTCTCAGCTACAGGGAGGTGAAACAGCTCTCCCAGATGTTCATCTACGAATTCTCACAGCAGGCCGTCGGCAGGGGCGGTCAGACCATGTTTACCGATATACACCTCTACTGGGAGGTCCCCAGGCATCTGGAAAACGTGCCCGCCATAGGTCCCGGGGGCGAATATACGGGAAAGACTTATGATGAATATGCCGAAGACGCCCGGAGATTCGCGCGGGCGATTTTCGAGGTATTCAGGGAGGGCGACGCCGCTGGGCGCCCCTTTGTCTTTCCCAGACCGCTGGTCCACATTACAGACAAATTCTTTCAGACACCGGGCCACGAGGAGTTCCTCCACCTGATCTGCGATGTGGCCGCGGAAAAGGGGAATACCTATTTCGTCTTCGACAGGGGAGACACTGTCAATGTATCGGAATGCGGCCGCCTGGATCTTGCAACCGACGAAGAGGAACTGGACAATATTAAAAGCCCCTGGAACATGAGATACTTTGCCCTTCAAAATGTTTCGATAAACCTTCCCAGGCTGGGATACAGAGCCGATGGCGATGACGAGACGCTCTTTTCCCTTATTTCCGAAACACTTACACTGGCTGCAGAGGCGCATATAGAGAAGAAGAATTTTATAGAAAGGCTCATGTCCCTCGGCAGTGACGGCCCCCTTTCACTCCTCACGATGGATAAGGACGGCGCTCCATATCTTCGGATGAACAGGGTAAAATATCTTATGGGCATGGTGGGGCTCAATGAGCTTATCGGAATTCAAAAGGGCCATCAGCTGCACGAATCTGCGAACGCCCGAAAGTTTGCATTGCAAGTAATAGGGTACATGAAGGATGTGACGGACAGGTTAAGCAAAGAAAAAGGCATAAGATTTATCCTGCAGCAGACACCCGCAGAGAGCACCCCCTACAGGTTTGCGCGGCTCGATCTCAAACACTACTCACCGAAATCGGGTCACTTTGTGAAGGGTGACATGGCAAGGGGCGAAGTATATTACACCAATTCAACCCACCTGGCCGTATCGGCCGCGGTGAGTCCCATCGACCGGGTAACCTTTGAAGGCGCCTTTCACCCCTTTATCGAGGGCGAAGCAATATCGCCCCTGTGGATAGATGATTCAAGGCCTTCAACGGAATCTCTGGCAAAATTTATCAGGAAGGTATTCGAAGAAACGGAAAGCCGGCAGATAGTCTTTTCTCCCGCATTCACCACCTGCCTCAGTTGCAACAGGACAATTAGAGGCCTCAAAGATCAGTGCGAGCACTGCCTTTCAAAAGATGTTGAGGGGATAACCATGATTACCGGTTATTACTCCATGATATCGGACTGGAACAAGGGAAAGCTTGCCGAATTAAGAGACAGAAAAAGAAGCGGCAAGTTTTTTTAAAAGCCTTTCCCCCTCCTTGACATATCGGAATGTCGTCCATATATTATTTCAAAAATCAATGGGTTCACAGATATGGAAGACATCGAAGATATTATAATACAGATATTTAAAGAGAGCAGTCACCTGAAGGAGGTTTTCATAAATGAAAATCTCTCAAAGATTGTCAGGATCGTCGACGTCATTATAAGAACCCTGCAGGAAGAGAAAAAGGTATTATTGTTCGGAAACGGGGGAAGCGCGGCGGATGCCCAGCACCTTGCCGCGGAATTTATCAACAGATTCATCATTGAGAGACCTCCCCTCCCCGCAATTGCCCTGAGCACCGACACCTCCGTTATAACAAGCATCGCCAACGATTATGATTTTTCGGAAATCTTTGCAAAGCAGGTAAGGGCCATAGGACAGGCGGGAGATATAGCCTGGGGCATCAGCACAAGCGGCTCTTCACCCAATGTTGTAAAGGCGCTGGAGACCGCGAAAAAGATGGGGCTGTCAACGATCGCGTTCACAGGAAAGGAAGGGGGTAAGATGGCCGCAATCGCCGACTACTCCCTTAATGTATCTTCCGGAAGCGTGCCACGCATTCAGGAGGTTCACATTACGGCGGGACACGCAATATGCGAAATGGTGGACTACAAACTATTCAAAAGACCTGGTTCATAACTGAGAGGGATGTTGAATTTCATGGCAAGAAAGGCAAGCGAAAAACACAAGAAGGAAAAGATAGATATTCAGGTGAAATCCGCTGAGAAGAAAGATACAGGAAAAGAGTCTCCGGACGCGCGGGGAAAGGCGGAAAAAGAGGCCGCGGAGAATTATGACAAATTTATCCGTATAAGCGCTGAGTTTGAAAATTACAAGAAACGCAGCGCAAAGGATCGCGCAGATTTCGCGAGATATGGCAATGAACAGTTGATCAAGGATATATTGCCGATAATGGACAGCATGGAGATGGCGCTGGAACATTCTTCCAATTCGGGTGATTTTGATGCCTTTGTGGAAGGGTTAAAGCTGATACATGAAAAGTTTTATATAACCCTGGGGAAAAACGGCGTTGAAAAAATAGAGACGGCGGACAAAGACTTCGATCCAAATTTTCATGAGGCTGTGCTGCAGGTTGACACTGATGAATATGATGCCGACAATAAGATAGCGGAAGTATTTGAAACAGGATATTTGCTAAACGGCAGGTTATTGAGGCCGGCGAAGGTATCCATTTTGAGAAACATAAAAGAAAAGAAAGAGTCAGAACAGTAGATATATACCAAGGAGGTTTAATAAAAAAATGGGAAAGATTATAGGAATTGATCTTGGAACGACAAACTCCTGTGTGGCCATTATGGAAGGGGGAGACCCGGTTGTCATAGCAAATCAGGAAGGAAGCAGAACCACGCCATCGGTGGTCGCCTTCGCCGACAACGGAGAACGGCTGGTTGGACAGACCGCCAAAAGGCAGGCGGTAACCAACTCTGAAAATACCGTTTACGCCGTAAAAAGGCTTATCGGACGGAAATACTCATCCAAGGAAGTTCAGCACGATATAACCATAAGTCCCTTCAAGATTACCAAGGCGGCAAATGGTGATGGACAGATAACAGCAAGGGACAAGGATTACAGTACGCCGGAGATATCCTCAATGATACTGGGAAAGATGAAGCAAACCGCCGAGGATTACCTGGGAGAGACGGTAACGGACGCGGTCATAACCGTACCCGCATATTTCAATGACTCACAGAGACAGGCCACAAAAGACGCCGGCAAAATAGCCGGATTGAACGTCCTGAGAATCATAAACGAGCCGACGGCGGCATCACTTGCCTACGGCCTCGACAAGAAAAAGGACGAAAAGATAGCTGTATTCGACTTGGGCGGGGGCACCTTCGATATCTCCATTCTTGAACTGGGCGACGGCGTATTCGAGGTGAAATCAACCAATGGCGACACTCATCTGGGAGGAGAGGACTTCGACCAGAAGCTGATCGATTACATCGCCGACGAATTCAAGAAGGACCAGGGCATCGACCTGAGGAGCGACAAGATGGCTCTTCAGCGGATCAAGGAAGCGGCGGAAAAGGCAAAGATGGAGCTCTCCACCGCCATGGAGACAGATATCAATCTTCCCTTTGTCACTGCCGATTCTTCCGGTCCGAAGCACCTGAACATGAAGCTTTCGAGGGCCAAACTTGAGATGCTTGTGGGAGATCTCATAGCGAGGCTTCAAGCTCCATGCAAAACGGCGCTCAAAGATGCGGGATTGAAACCGGGAAATATCAACGAAGTGATCCTCGTGGGAGGAATGACACGCATGCCGGCGGTGCAGCAAAAGGTAAAAGATGTCTTCGGAAAGGAACCGCACAAGGGAGTAAATCCCGACGAAGTGGTCGCTGTCGGGGCAGCCATTCAGGCGGGAGTGCTGGCGGGAGATGTTAAGGATGTCCTTCTCCTGGATGTGACCCCTCTGTCACTGGGCATCGAAACGCTGGGAGGTGTTATGACGACACTCATCGAGAAAAATACCACCATTCCGACAAAGAAGAGTCAGACATTCTCGACGGCGGCGGATAACCAGCCCGCCGTGAGCATCCATGTCCTGCAGGGAGAGCGCCCCATGGCGGGAGATAACAGAACGCTGGGCAGATTCGAGCTGACCGGAATTCCGCCGGCGCCGAGGGGAGTCCCTCAGATCGATGTTTCCTTCGACATCGATGCCAACGGCATTGTCCATGTTTAGG
>JAUVXT010000083.1 GCA_030603465.1 Deltaproteobacteria bacterium | reverse complement strand
CTGAAAAGTTGCCCCCCGGTGTCCAGAAAGAAAAATGCCCCCCTCAGTATGACCAGATCGAACTGGTCATCGCCAAAATCCAGGCTATTATAGTAAGTCTCTATTATATCTATTTTTCAGATAATCCGAAGCCCTCAATCTCTTCGCCTATATATTCGATGACATCGGGTGATTCCGCAGCAATCGTAACCTTGAACTCCGGATATAATGCCATCATTTCGCGTGATATGCCACCGGAGAAGGGGCCAAGCTCCAAAATCGATCCGGAATTCCTCTGGTATTCTCCCATAATCTGCGAAGCCAGATAGGGATAGACCTTTTCCCACAGGTCATTTACCCTTTTGAGATCTGCAATATTCATAACTTCCTCACCGGTTGAAGTGTGACAATATGCACTCCAACACGCTCCCGCCGATAGTCCTTGCCTTTTCCGAAATGGTATAACAGTACTCCTTTTCCCCACGGGGGTCTATGTCGCCTGTTTTCATACCCTCTCTTACAATGGTCTCATTTCTCAACAACCCCCGTATAATCCCGCCAATTTGGGCCTTTATTTGACAATCATCAACCAGAGCGACGACCTCGCCGGTCTCAACACGATCACCTATTCCCTTTAACGTTTTCAGCGTGCCGCTTTTGGGAGCGCGAAAGACCCTTTCAGAAGAATACCCGGCTATCACTCCCGGGATTCCCGTATTCGGCTGGGGCTCTCCCTCTTGTATAACCCGCCCCAGGTTATGACCGCGCATCGTCTCCACCACCATATGAACGTCCCTTCCGGCAAAAAAACCGGGTCCTAACCCGATAACAAGGGGCGCATCGGTCATTCTTGTTCCAAGATTTTTTTTTGCCAGTATGGCATCTACCAGGACTGCCGGTTTGAGAAATTCCTTCACCGCGGTATCGGGATCGACAATAAGGGGGATCTTACCACAATCCCACACTCCCTGGATCTGAGAGAAACTATCAACAAACCTGGCCGAAATACCTTCAACCGTCTTTTCCCCATCATAAACGGCTTCACAGAACGACACCTCTCTCCTCACCGCTTCAGGATGAAAAGTCTCCGTCATGCACACCTTAAAGTTTGATCGCTTCAATCTGACGGCGACTCCGCTCGCCATTTCCCCCGCTCCCTTTATAAGAACTATCACTTTCCCTATCGACATTTTTTCACTCCCATCAAAATTCTTTACATGTAAAAATGTTTCCCCTTCCCCAATAAATCCAATAGGCGCCTTTCCTACGCGCCGAAGGGACAAAAATGGTTCAACCCCAGCAACCGGGCAGGACCAGCTATGGTAACACCAAAGTATATAACGGGCTTCCCCCCTTCAAAGCCGCCTATCGTGTTATTTGTAAGCGTGGTGCCCGTAACCAGAGCCACATCGCACCATTGCATATTTTCATCTCTTTTAACAGGCGACTCAATCATAACGCCAAACTTTTTTTGCCCGATGTTTTCCTCATCGAGATCGGTGACCCTCACCTCGAAAACCCGGCTCAGGGCCTCCAGCATTCGTGGCTGTAGTCCCACAAGGGATATTTTGGGACTGCCGTAATTATCCTTGATATACTCTACCAGTTTCTTGGCGCACTCTTTTGGATCTTCATTTTTGCAATGCACGGTGTTGTCCACCATTCCGAGATGCCTCATAACGGCATTTATCGAGGAGACGAATATGGCGCGCCGAAAATTATTGTTCAAATCCACAGATAGAACCTCGGAAAGACTGCCCCTATAATTTCCAAACATATCAGTAAAGGCCTGGCCGAATGATCCCCTGAATTCCGCCTGCATCAATCGTTCTTTCCCCTTTTGCAGTGGATAGTCATCATGTTCCGGGTTCCCAATGGCCTCCTCGGGCGTTAACGCCTTTGCAACAATATTTATATCCTCAGATTCAAACCCCTTGCCCTTAATAAGGTGTAAAAAATTTTTCCTTATGATCTTATCCATTTACAACTCCTCCACCTTCTATAACGTTTATCCATCTTAACTTCAACACCAGGAACACCTCTCTCCCCGGAGACAGATCCATTTCCTCACACACACCCCGAGGCAATTCTGCGACAAGAAAAGTGTCCCCAATCTTTATTTTATATCGTGACACCAGATCGGATACCATGACTTCATCAACCACCCCTCGGAATCTGTTTACCGTCGGCCCTGGCGGTTTTTCAATAGAGACATAGATATGCCTGGGAGATATGGAAATTTTCTTTACTTCGCCACCGTCATACGGCACAATGATCTTATTCCCCCCGCAGCAAACCTCGACTAATCCCCTTCCCAGCGTCTCGCTCTGTTCGCAGTCGAGCACGTTGGGCGGGCCGATAAAATCGGCAACCCGCTCATTTGCGGGATAGGTGAACACCTCCTCGGGGCTACCTACCTGTTCCAACCTCCCCTCATGCATGACACCCACTCTGTCGGCCATCTCTCTCGCCTCGATGAAGCTGTGGGTAACATAGAGGGTCGTAATTCCCAAGGCCCTCTGAATGCGACGGATCTCCATCATGAAATATCGCGAAGTTCTGAAATCCAGACTGCTCAAGGGCTCATCCAACAGCAGGACCTTTGGAGCAGGGGCGATTGCCCGCGCCAGGGCAACCCTCTGCCTTTCACCACCGCTCAAATCTCCCGGATAACGCTCCGCCAGATGCCCTATCTTCATCAACCGCAATAATTCATCAACACTCCTCTCCCTGTGTGGCATTTTTCGCATCGTCAGCCCGTAGGCGACGTTCGATGCCACGCTGAGATGGGGAAACAACGATAAATCCTGAAACAGATAGCCCACATTCCGTTGACTGGCGGCAACATTATCGATCGCGTTACCATTGATACACACCGTCCCATGGTAGGGAATCAATCCGGCAATGACATTAAGCAGAGTTGTCTTCCCCGCCCCTGTCGGTCCCAGAAGGACAAGAATCTCCCCCTCCCGTATACGAAGGGTTACATTCTTGCAGGCAAAATTGTTTATTCCCTTGAGGGTAATCTCAGACATGCTGGCTCCATCTGCCCGTCAATCGTCGCTCCATGAAGAGGAAGAATCTTTCAAAAGCGAGGCACATAATCGACAGTATAATCAGGCATACAATAATAATGTCTATCCTGATCAGGCTCTGGGCTCTCATGAGTAAGGCCCCGATGCCGGTGGGAATGGCCACCATCTCGGCGGCTATAATAACCCTCCACGCCATGCCTGTCGTCAATCGCAATCCCGTAAATATATTCGGCAGCGCCAAAGGAAGAATCACCGTCGTCAATACCTTGTAGCGTGATGCGCCCAACGTTTCAGCGACTTTGATATAGTTTTTAGGTACCGTTTTTATCCCGGTGATCGTGTTGTCGAGGATCGGGAAAAAGGAAGATATAAAGATGAGGGCGATGGGGAGCACCTCGCTTATACCGCACCATATAATCAAAAGAGGCAGCCACCCCAGAGCGGGGATAGGATAGAAGAGGCTGAAGAGGGGATGGAGCGTCCTGTGTGCGATCTCATTCCATCCCATTATTATGCCTGTCAGGAGACCCGCTAAAGATCCCGCACAAAATCCTATGAGAACGCGGCTCAGGCTGCTCAAAAAATTGACGCCAAGTTCACCCTCGATGGTCAACCGGTAAAATTCTTCCACGACGGCCGAAGGGGGAGGAACAAAATAATGAACGGAAAGAATCTGTGAACGCGACGCAATTTCCCACACCACAAGGAACAGAACTATGGGAACCATTCCCCAGGCCTCCGATCCTTTCGTCGGCTCCTTAATCATGGTTCCACCTCAGATCGAGGATATCGGAAGCATCGAAGGCTTTGATATACCCCAATTGTGCCATGGCGTTAATCGCTTTCTGAACCTGTTCCTCCTCTATATGGGTGGTACATTCCATCCTGATAGTGATGGATCGTAAAATCGCTGCGGGGGTAATACCCAAGCCGGCCACTATCTTTCCGATCTTGAGGGGGAGTACCGTCCCCTCGAGAACCCTTAAACTCCGCGCTACGATTTGGGAGGCCTCTTCCGGATAAGTATTGAGATATGCCGTTGCACGGTCCGTCACCGTTATGATTTTTTTAACAATCTCAGGATGTTTCCGTATCAATCCTTCCTTGACTACGAGGACGCTTCCCTGCATATCGGGCCAGAGGTCCCGGGCCGTCACAAGCATCTTAAATCCCATCTCCTCGGCCATTGTGGGAAATTGCTCGGGCAAAAAGGCCGCATCCAACTGTCCCAGTTTGAGGGCCATGAGTAACTTCGGCGGCGGCATACGCCGGAGTTTCTGCAGAATCCCGTTTTTGTCGAGACGGTATTTCTCCATCATCGCATGAATGAGCAAGTCCGGAGGGCTCCCTTCGCGGGGACACCCGAAGCGTATCTCCGGTTTTTCCAGATCTGACACGTTCCTTACCTTGTCAGAATCGACAATCAACCCATAGCCATACTTATGCGTGCCGGCAACAATCTTTAAGGGCACCTTCCCGTTGGCGTAAGCGCTGATGGCGGGAATCAAACACATGTAGGCGGCATCGATATCTCCCCGTACCATTGCCGCAGCCAGCGCCATACCGGTCGCATATGTATTGTAGGACTTGATGTCGACGCCCTCTTTCTCGAACATTTTCTTATCGAAGGCTACGAAGGCGCAGGAGGCATGGTCGACAAACTCCACGGCCATGGCGATGGACTTCTTCTCCCTATCACCCGCCTTCAGAACCGACGGGGAGGCTATAAGAACGGATATAATAATCAAAAGCACTGATAATCGTTTCATGGTGCTCCTTTCCAATCTCCATATATGAATAATCTGCATAACCCTCAACAAACGCCCGGGGGTCATTATACAATGACGGCAATCTCAATTTTACATAGCTGTCAGTGGTAAACCCTCAACTTCGTCAATTTCAATATCAAAAAAACTTCCTGCCCTATTTTTATATCCATATCCTCAAAGCGCTCCTTGCGAACCTCGCAAAGCAACAAATTTTCGCCCACCTCGACTTCGAGTCTGACGAGAGAATAAAAGGGCTGTATGCTCTTCACTATACCTTTAAATCTGTTCAACTCGGGTCCGGGAGGCTTGCCGGTATAGATAAAGACATACCTGGGGAATATGGAGATCTTTTTCGCGTCGTTCCCCTCATAGGGGAGTATGACGGAAATCCCTCCGCAGGAGGCCTCCATCAGGCCGTGCCCCAAGGGGTTGCAGGTTTCGCAATGCAGAATGTTCGGCTTTCCCACAAAGTCGGAAACTACGTCATTCCGGGGAGAGAAAAAGACATCCTTCAGGGCGCCCACCTGCTCCACCTTTCCCCCGCTTAGGATGCATATCCTGTCGGCCATTTCTTCGGCCTCTACCAGATTGTGCGTTATATGGACGGTCGTTATGCCCAGCACTTCATGTAACCTCCGCAACTCGAGCCGCAGATATTTTGATGTACTTATATCCAGATTACTGAGCGGTTCATCGAGAAGCAGAATCCGTGGCGATGTGGCAAGGGCCCTGGCCAGCGCCACCCGCTGTTTCTCCCCCCCGCTCAGATTGGTTACGCCGCGATTGAGGAGATGGGATATTCCCAGCAGTTCGGACAGTTTTCCCACCGTCTCTCTCATATCCTTTTCAGGGCATCTCTTTTCCTTCAACCCGAAGACAATATTTTCCACCACATTCAAAAAGGGAAAGAGGGCGTAATCCTGGGGCACATACCCGATGCCCCGCTCTTCCGGGGCCATGCCGGTCACGTTCTTTCCGCCTATCCATATCTCCCCCCTTTTGAAACGCTGCAACCCGGCGATGCATTCGACGATCACCGTCTTGCCGGCGCCTGTGGGACCCAGTATGACGAAATATTCGCCATCGCCGATGGTTAAATTTATATCTTTTAAGCTGAAATCACCCAGTGGAAGGGACAAGTTTCTGATTTCAATCATATCCGATAACCCGTCCCGCTGATCCTTCGGAGTGTAAACAAAGCCACGACAGAAATAGCTATCAGGACAATTATAACCGCCACCGCCTTTTCCACATCGGCCGTCGCAAGGCTCAAAAATATGGCCACCGGCAGGGTCTCCGTTTTAAAGGCCGTGGCTCCCGCCAGGGTAACGGTGGCACCGAATTCCCCCACGGCCCTGGCCCACGTGAGAATGGCGGCAGCCACCAATCCGTTTTTTGCAAGGGGCAAGGTTACTCTGAAAAACGCTCTCATCTTACTGCATCCCAGGGTTCTACCCACCTGTTCATATCTCGGATCGATGCTGTCAAAAGTGGATTTCATCAATCTGACCGCCAGAGCGCAAATGACGGTAAACTGGGCCAGGATGATGCCGGCCACCTCAAAGACGAATCTGGTAACATGGCTCTCTATCCCCTGCCCCAGAGCGGTGTTGAAGAAAATCAAGAGCGCCGCCCCCAGGGCAATGGGTGAAATGACAATGGGAAGGTCGAGTATCGTATCCACAATATTCTTGCCGGGGAAATCGGTGCGGGAAATGGCATAGGCTGCCGGAATGGCTATAATAATGGAAATTGTGGTGGCCACCGTAGCGGTTACCACACTTAATTTTATTGCAAAGAGAATCTCTCTGGAAAAAAGGGTGGCACCCAGAATGTCCGGCTTCGCATATGTCAGCAGGGACACCACGATACCGGCAAAGAAAAAGACCAGTAGCGCCAGGGCGCCCACCGTTGCTGCCCTGAAGGTTTTCTCACCCTCAATACCCTTTAGAACTCTTGACTTTTTCATAACCGTCACCTATTTCATTCTCCCCTAATTATAGTCGGCAGGCAGCCGATACTCGCCACCTATCTTTGCTTTTGGAGCATATTTTCTTGCCTCCCCTTCCCCTGCGATATATCCCCACCCGGCGTATATCTTCTGTCCCTCAGAAGATGTCAAAAAATCTATAAACCTTCCGGCTTTTTCCTTATTCCGGCTGTAATGAGATACGGCCGCGGGGATATAGGCAAGCCTCGGCACCTCATCTTCTTTCAGGAATACCGCCTCTATCTTGTCGGGTCTCCATTCAGAGAATACCCTCCACCCGATAACGGCATCAACCTTCTTCATGACTAAAAGCGCAGCGGTGGAGGAACAACTGGGCGCGTGCGTAACAATATTCTCCCGGACTTCCGACAGCAACCCATTGCGCTCCAGTATCTCAACGGCATAGAGGCCGACACAAACAGCGTTTGGATTTCCGATGCCAACCCTGACGCCCGGTCTGGCAAGATCGGAAAGGGTTCGAATATTCCCGGGGTTCCCCTTTTGCACATCAATGGCAGGAACAAGATAGGCTATGATCTTGACTGTCCCTTTATCAACCACGCCATCCCGCACAGCCTTTGTCATATAATCGGGCGAACCGGGCATATATACATCGCCTCGCTTAGACAATTTCATCTGTGACAACATCGTCCCCGACCCGCTGAAGTGCAGTTCCACTGCTATCCCGGTTTTTTTCTGAAAGACACCAGCCGCTTCCTCCGTCGCCGGTTTGCTGGCAGAACCGCAAAAGGCGGTGATCTTTTCCGCTCCCGCCTCTGTAATTCCGATAAAAGTAAAAAGTACAATCAAAGCAACAAAAAAACACATACTCTTCTTCATTATTCAAACCTCTGTAATCTTTTATATATTCTCAGTTTCATCTCTCTTTCAAATCAGACGCATGCCATGTGTCGTGTCAATCAAGAAATGTCATTTCGACCGCGGGGCCTGCCCTGGCGCGACATCTTTGGGTGATTCCACTGTCCATGCAAGCCAGGTCTGGGCCAGGGAGAAACCTAAGATTTCCCAGTCGTGAAGACTCCTTCGAAATGACAGAGTATCGTTGATATGACACTAGTCAGCGGATACGCACCTCCCGCAATTCTCCTTCATGCCGATACAGGACTGCCCGCCCGCCAACATTCCCCTTTACCTTTAAGAGTTCCGGGAGCAGCGCCCGGTCAAATATAACGGGGTGCAAGCGTTTCCCTTTGTACGACGGGGCCACGATGGGCGCGCCCTCCATGCGATAAACCTCCAGCAGATTCTTTATAACAGCCGGATTCAGGGGATTCTGATTTCCCAGAGCCAGAAATACGGCCGACGCTCCTTCGGCAACCACCCGCAGTCCGCATCTCAGTGATCTGCTCAGGACCCCCTCATAGTTCTGATTGACGATAACCCGTATATTTTCACCCTTCAACCGTTCCTTGACGGCCTCGGCGCGATAACCCAAGACTAGTATGATCTCATCGATGGAAGAGTTTGAAAAGGCCTCTGTTATTTCAATTATCCGGGGAATATCCTGATCCTTTGACTTCCCGGCGGCCAGGACAACAGCCGACACCTTTTTCTCGCCAATGGGTGCATGGCGCCCCGCTCTCTTTATCGCCACCACATAAACCGTTCCGTCGACGATCTTATAGATTATCTGCAGCCCCATTGAAGTTTCATAGGCATACAATCCGCTGTACGCGCCCCAGAGCCTTAATCCCGAAAGGGGATTTTCCTTTAAAAGGGAGAGGTATTTCCTGAGAGACAGCCGATCTTCCAAAGATAACAGGCTTACGCTTCTGGATAAATGCCCCGTCAGTAATATCTCATTCATCGCCAAGCACATCCTTCAGATGAAGGGCATCACCGCGCCTGAGATCCTTGAGACTGTTCCTGATATCTTCCGCCATACCACCATCGCCGGTTACCTTGAGGGTCTCTACCATTCTGATATATTCTTCATAACTTAAAATGACGGCTATGGGCTTGCCCTGCTTCGCTATGACAAACTTAAAAAGACTTTCGCCAACCCGCCTGATCAGGGGCAGAAAATTTTTTCTCACCTGCGTAATGGGAATTATTTCCAGCATGGAAACATGTCCTCTTAATAGTGTACACTTTAATGTACATTTTTTATATACGCTATCACCCCTCACTCAACAAGTCAACCGGAAATTGAATCTCTGTTTTCAAAATATTGCCCGGTCTGTCGCAGGATCACAGCTTAACAAAACATGCAATAAGTGGTTCGCAGCATTTCCGACAAATCATAATAACCACTTAATATTTTAAAAGCAATTTTCCTTGTCCTTGCATTCCCGGCCCATTTCCTGTATAAGCCCTGTAACGAAAATTATTTTTCACGACGGTTTCGTCGATCACTCGCCCCTACCGCCCAGAAAGCTAATTCATAACAATTTAACCCGAGCATCCCGGCTTGTAAGCAGGGACGCCGTATTGCCGCGATCATTGCGGTCCTTTCTTTTCCACGTGTCCGGCGGGTAGAGAGTTGTATAACCCCGGACCAGGAAAAACATGAAAGAACACGCACACGCTTATGCGCCGCGCAGGCGCACCAGTCAATCTACACTAAAACTACAACCCCAACTGCCGCAGGGCGCCTTTGGCGCTCTGATTCCCGAGATTCAACGGGCAATAGCCGCAGAGGGATACGTTACTCCAACGCCGATCCAGGAACAGTGCATTCTGCACCTCTTGAAAGGACGGGACCTGCTGGGTTGCGCCCAGACCGGCACCGGTAAGACAGCAGCCTTTGCCCTGCCACTCCTGCAGCGACTTTCAGTCAACTTTCGCCAGCTTAAGAAAGGAACCCCCCGGGCCCTTATTCTCGCCCCCACACGCGAACTGGCGGCACAGATCGGGGAGAGCATTCAGACCTATGGACGGAGGCTGCGCATCACCCATACCGTGATCTTCGGCGGTGTCAGCCAGGTCAACCAGGTCAAATCTCTGAACCACGGCGTCGATATTCTCGTGGCCACCCCAGGACGACTCCTTGATCTGATGCAGCAGGGATTCATCCACCTGAATGCCGTGGAGGTTTTCATTCTCGACGAAGTGGACCGGATGCTCGGCATGGGCTTCATTCCCGACATAAAGCGGGTCTTGACCCATATCCCGGCTGAGCGCCAGACACTGTTCTTCTCGGCCACCATGGCTCCGAGTATGGTAGATCTGGCCAACACCATGGTCCGCAACCCCGTGCGGGTGACCATCGCGCCCGACCAACCCGCCGTGGAACGCATCGCGCAGAAGGTGCTCTATGTGGAGAAAAAGAACAAGGCTGCCCTGCTGGTCTCCCTGTTGAAGGACTCCCACATCAATAAGGCACTTATTTTCACGCAGATGAAGCACGCTGCAAACCAGGTGGTGAAAAAGTTATCCAACGCGTCCATTGAAGGCACGGCCATCCACGGCAACAAGAGCCAGTCTGCGCGCACCAAGGCACTGGAGGGCTTCAAGAAGGGGCGCTTTCGTGTACTCGTCGCCACCGATGTGGCTGCGCGAGGATTGGATGT
>JAUVXT010000215.1 GCA_030603465.1 Deltaproteobacteria bacterium | reverse complement strand
GAAACGCCCGGGAAGGCGATGTCTGTATTTGCGGCTTGGATGTCGGTTCTACGACAACGAAGGCCGTTTTGCTGCGAGTGGCGGATGACAAAATACTGGCATCTATCTACCTGAGAACAGAGGGAAATCCGGTCCGGGCCTCAAGGGAGTGCTATGCAAATCTTTTTAGCAAGCTCGGCGATTTTGCGGATAAGCTTCATATTATTGGAGTGGGAGTAACGGGATCTGGAAGGCAAATAGCAGGCTTGCATGCCATGACGGATGGAATTATCAATGAGATTATTGCCCACGCTACCGGGGCCCTCTACTTTGACAGGGAGGTGGACACCATCTTCGAGATCGGGGGACAGGATGCAAAATACACATATATAACAAACGGGGTTCCCTCCGATTATGCAATGAATGAGGCGTGCAGCGCCGGCACAGGATCTTTCCTGGAAGAGGCGGCAAAAGAAACGCTGGGGATTAAGATGGAAGATATTGCCGGCATTGCCGTTCAGGGGAGCGATCCGCCCAATTTTAACGACCAGTGCGCCGCATTCATAAGCAGTGACATAAAAAATGCATTTCACGAAGGGACGGCCAGAGAGGACATCGTTGCCGGTCTTGTCTATTCAATCTGCATGAATTACGCGAATCGTGTCAAAGGAAACAGACCGGTGGGCAAAAGGGTATTTATGCAGGGAGGAGTTTGCTATAACAGGGCGGTGCCGTTGGCTATGGCCTCGCTGACAGGCAAGCATATAATCGTCCCGCCCGACCCGGGGCTTATCGGGGCCTTTGGCGTGGCACTGGAGATAAAAAGGAGATTATCCCTGAAATTGATGAAGGAAAGATCCTTTTCCTTGAAGCGGCTGAGAGACCGGAAGATAGGATATGGCCCTGCCTTTGTCTGCAACGGCGGAAAGGAAAAATGCGACAGAAAGTGCGAGATTGCCAGGATAAGGATCGAGGGGAGGACATATCCCTTCGGGGGGGCCTGTAACAGGTGGTACAATCTCAGATCCAGTATAAAGGTAAATGCAGAGCGACTCAATCTTGTTGATCACCATGAAAGAATGGTGTTTCCCATCGCTGAACCGGATTATCGTGAAGATTCCAAAACAGTCGGAATCAACAGGTCTTTTTTCGTCAATTCTTACTTCCCTCTCTACAAGCGCTTCTTTTCCCGTATCGGTTTCAGAGTTCTCATTCCCAATATCCTGAACCAGGAAGGGATAGATAGAAAGGGCGCGCCCTTTTGTTATCCCGCCGAAATTGCCCACGGATATTTCTTCGATCTTTTGCAGAAGAAGCCCGACTATCTTTTCCTTCCACAATTCAAGGGTGAATATGTGGAAAATGGCCTTGAAAAGAGCGTAACCTGCCCTCTTTCGCAGGGTGAACCATTTTATCTGGCCTCAACATTCAAGGATCATGAAGCATTTATAGATTTGAAGGAGAGGGGCAACATACTGGAACCGGCAATCGACTTTTCAGGCGGATTCGATAATGCGAAAAAGGAATTTGTTAAAATGTCGGGCAAACTGGGCATATCGAGAAAGATGGCACGCAGTGCATATGAAGAGGCTGTGAGGGAGCAAAAGAGGGTATTTGAAGGCATGAAAAGGAAGGGTCTGAGTGTTTTGGAAGAACTCGAAAATAATCCCGATGAGTTTGGTATTGTTATTATGGGAAGGCCATACAATGCTCTGGTGTCCGAGGCCCATATGGGCATTCCGAATAAGTTTGCATCCCGGAATATTCGGGTGATGCCCTATAATTTCCTCCCCGTTACAGAAGAGCCGATGAAGGAGCGCATGTACTGGTCTGCGGGGCAATTTATCTTGAGAGGGGCACACTTTATTAAAGATCATCCACAACTTTTCGGATGCTATATCACCAACTTTTCCTGCGGACCGGACTCTTTCCTTATCGGATATTTCAGAGATATTATGGGGAAAAAGCCGTCATTGACACTTGAACTGGACAGCCATGTGGCTGATGCCGGTCTGGAGACAAGGATCGAGGCCTTTTTAGATATCATCGAACGGTATCGTGAACTTGAAAAGGAAAAGAAAATTACTGAGAGCGTCCGCGACTTTATTCCGGCAAGTGTAAAGATAAAAGGAAAGAAACAGGTCTTTGTCGATTCCGCCGGAGTTGAACATTCTATTTTCGATCCGAAGGTCCATCTCCTCTTTCCCTCCATGGGCCGCTTCATATCCGAGTCGGCCGCCGCCGTATACAGGGGGGTGGGGATTCACTCTTCGGCCCTTCCGCCTTCCAGTGAAGAGATATTGAAGATAGGCAGAGGCCATACGAGCTGTAAAGAGTGCCTCCCCCTTTTACTGACCACAGGAAGCCTGCTCAAATATCTCGATGAAAGAGAAAGGAAAGATGAACTGTTGATATATTTTATGCCCACTGCCTCGGGGCCTTGCAGATACGGGCAGTATTCCGTTTTTTTAAACGATCTGATTGCCAAATTGAGGCTGAAAGACGTTACCCTCTATTCCCTTTCCGCAGAGAACAGTTATGCGGACCTCGATGGACAGAATATAACGGCGCGTCTCTGGGCGGGTGTCGTTGTGGCAGACATCTTTGAAGAGATGTATTCCCTTTTATTGACAAACGCTGCCGACACTAAATCCGCTATGGAAATATTTGAAGGGGAGTGGGAAAGTGTCATTAATACTATTGAAACCCTGACCGATTTCAAAAAAATGATGAAAGGCCTGAAAATAGTAGCCGAAACCTTAAAGGGGATCGAGGTTAAAAGACCGATGGAAGAAACTCCTGTTATACTACTAACGGGAGAGATATACGTTCGACACGATGACATCTCCAGGCAGTTTCTTACTGAAGAACTGGCCAAAAAGGGGTTTGCAGTGAAGGTATCAACACTGGCAGAATGGATTTATTACACCGAATGGTGTGTTCAGAATGGGTTCTCAACAGGCTATTATAGTCGAAGAGACAGGTTTTTCTTATTTTTGAGGACATTATACATGAGAAGACATGAAAAAGTGATTCGCGGAATTTTGTCGAAATCCGGCCTGTGCATGAACAAGTTAGAGGATGTGGATCATATCATTAATCATACAGACCACCTGATAAGTCCTCAGCTGGTGGGTGAGGCCATACTTACTGCGGGTGCGGCGATAAATGAGGTGCTTGACCACTACTGCGGGGCAATTGCCATAGGACCTTTCGGGTGTATGCCCAATCGTCTGGCCGAAGCGATACTCACAGGGGAGATGAACATGGAAGGAAAAATCAGGACGGGAACGAAAAACCATAAGATCAGATACCTTTCTCAAAGGATAAACGATCTCCCCTTTCTTGCCATTGAAAGTGACGGGAACAGATTTCCACAGATCATAACGGCAAAACTCGAGGCCTTCCTTCTCCAGGCGGGAAGGATACATGAAGAGATGAAGAGATGAAGAGATGAAGAGAGCTGAAATATCTACCTCTTTCGTATTTAAGTTAATGAACCCTCACATAAACACCTTTTCACTTGTCTAAGACGCTTTTTGACGCAGCATCCCATTAAGTGATTGACTTTGCCATATGATATTTGTATGAATTGGATATGCTTCAAACAATTTCAGCATAACCGGAAGAACATTGAGGGGGATTAATTATGGGTGATAAGATCATTATCTTCGGAAAAAGTGGTTGACCCTATACCGATGAGGCCAGGTCGGCCTACGGGGAACGGGCAACATATGTAAATGTCAAGGAAGATAAGTCAAAATTGGAAGAAATGCTGAAATATTCTGGAGGTTTAAGACAGGTCCCCGTTATTGTTGAAGGGGATAACGTAAAGATCGGCTACGGCGGAACCTGAGGCGTGTAAAACCGGCAGTCTGCCGGATTGAATAGTAGCATTACAAAGGCGGTCATCTAACCGCTCTTCTCTAATAAACGACAGAGATTACCTTATTCCCAGAAATTCCTCTTTCGTCTTTTTGTCCGCATCTTCGCCGAAGATAGACCGGAAATACATGCGGGCGAATTCCCCGCCCGGTATTGTACCCTTTAATTCACCGTCGTATTCGAGAGACAAGCCGTTACCAGGCATGTATGTGATTATGACTTTTGTGCCTTTTCTTGCATCCTTATCGAACCACGATGCGAATTTGTCAATGTTTTCTTTATGTTTTTCTACCAGCTCTTTCGGGTTATGCTTTGTAAACAACCTCAAAACTCCCCTGCGAATCCATGTTGTCTGAACTTTAACAGACCTGAAATGTTCATGGAGACTCTTGATCTGCTCCGACTCTATAACGATACGAGGATCTCGTGTCGGTCTTTCCAGATACAAACCTCCCGTTATTACCCGATACCAGAGATACTTTCTATTTCCCACTCCATTAAGCTTCAATTTCTTTTCCGCTATGGTTATCGTATCGGAAAATTCCAATTCCTGTACATCTGCCATTGCCGCAGGCACGTATCCACCAATGGCAATGAATACTGCCGCTGCAATCGTTAATGCTGCGAGTTTCAATCTTGTTCTTATTCTACGGGGATTTATCATATTGCGGATAAGGTAATACCGGTACAGTCTCCTGTCAATTTAAAAGCCCTCAATCTCCGGATGAG
>JAUVXT010000223.1 GCA_030603465.1 Deltaproteobacteria bacterium | reverse complement strand
CGATTCCGGCATATACTTTCATTCGACACCTCCTAGATCCTTATAGTGTATTTTACACTGGACCATAGCATCTCCTGCTATGGTTGGGGAGGTGTCACTTTAAACAAACCCGGGCACCTTGATATGGTTATCAGGTCTTGCTTTTTGCCATGCTTGATGCGATCTTACTGATCCGTGAATAATGAAGTCCAATGTGGTTGCCAACATCCTTCAATTTATATCCCCAGCGGTGCACAGCATCGTAGATTCCTTCGTTTCTTTCCGTGCCCTCGAATATCTCCGCAAGGGAAGGACGTGCAGCATACTTCTCCATACGCACAGCCTCACTCTTTTCCGACTCATCAATTAACTTTTGGATTTTTTCAATAAATTCCCCTCGCCCTAATATCAGCCCGCCCCTGGCTTCTTTCAAAGGACTTTCACCGTCCAATCCTTCCTTCACAAAGGAGATGTACCGTTCACGGGCCAGAACCTTCGAAGGGGAGAATAAACCGAGCAGCCAGTCTGTGTGGCGAATCGATTCTTGTGGTCTGATACCGGCTGTTGCACTGTATGACGACCATAACCATTCTTCCGGTGAACGAACCAGTCCCGCCCGTACGGGATTCAACGCAATATATCGGCTGAGTTTGAGAAGGTAGGCATCCTTTTCGATGATAAATGCTTTATAGCGGCCCTGGAAGAGATGGCCTACGCGATCGTGACGCCTGTTATACTTTTGAGTATAAACGCCATTGATCTGGCGCATGCCCCGGGATAGATTGGCCTGAGGAGTTTCCACCAGGAGGTGATAGTGATTGCCCATAAGGCAGTACGCGTGAATGATCCAACTATAACGCTCGACCACATCGGCAAGGATAACGAGAAACGTCCGGTAGTCTTCGGTATCTGCGAAGATATCCTGCCGGGCATTTCCCCGGGATGTTATATGATAAAAACCACCTTCGTATTCTATGCGTATCGGTCGTGCCATGAAGTACAGGCATCACACATGACGCATGACGGCAAAAAGCAAGACCTGACCCCTTTTACTCTTTTACTTTTACCCTAGAGGAAATCGGACAACTTCTTTACATGCTTCTCCTCTTCATTTATTATCTCACGAAGCTTCATGATTTTCCAAGCCTGCGGAAACTCCTTCTCAAAGTCGGTGTAGAATTCGACCATCTTTTTTTCTTCCTCAATGCCGTATTCGATCATTTCGTGTTCTGTTGCATCTGGACCAGGAGGTGACAAGAAAAGCTTTCGCAACCTTTCATTAGCACCCATGTCCTCAAGGTCGCTTTTATTTATCGGAGCTTTTTGCCATCTAGACAGCATGCCCTTGATCAAATCCAGATGTTCTATCTCGTCGTCGGCCAGTTCCTCGCACAATAGCTTGACACCGGGGTCATTTGCCTGCCTGGCGAGACGCCGGTAAAATTCCTCGGCCTGCTGTTCCAGCATAGTGCCCAGAAAAAGAACATGCCTCAAACGTATTTTTTTCCGCTCGGGATAAAAGATGCGAAGAATGAATGATCTGAGCATATTTTCCATCTCCTTTCTTATAGTATTTTCTTCCTTGCGCAAAACTCACTGCCAGTGAAGTCTCTTTCGGCATCAAACATCTGCTTGCCGGAAGCCGAACGAAAGGTTCAAAAGTAAAACCGAAAGAGCTGCTATCCATAAATTATGCATAACATCAATTGTAAGTCAACTATCCAAAATGACTTTCAAGTGAGGTTTTATTTTTGAACGGAACAGCGAGCGCATTCCCCGCACCTTGCTGCGGGAAGCCTCAATAGACATCCATTTTTTAATAAGTATCCTGTCCTCCGATTACACTATCTTCTGCTTTTTCCCCATGGCAAAATAGGCTATCGGCCCGATGACGGGGATAACCAATACGACTAGGAGCCAGATTATTTTATAGTGGCCCATAAATTTGCTCCTCAGGATGCGTATCGTCGCGATAATCCACAGAATAAAATGTAACACCACCAGTAAAACAATCAGTTCCGGCAAACCAAATCCAATCATACAATCCTCCTCTCACCAGGGCAGTTGTCTGCCTGTTAAAGTGATCGTGCGGGATATTTTTCCCGATTTTCAGGCGGTCCCGCGTGTCTCTATTTATCTATTTATTGAAGCAACTATTGCAAAATTTGCAACAGCTGACCTTTTCCCTACTTTACTCTTGCGGATTTTACTTCATAATCTTTTGTGACGACGATATGAGCTTCTTTTTTTAATTTCCGGATAACGCGGTGTTCTATCTCCAATACTTTTAAGATGAATCCAAAATCCTGATCAGGGTCACGGCTAAGATTTCTTTCCTTTACCTCATTTATCCTGTCTTCATAATCAGATTCCAGAAAGATTTTCAGTGTAGCATTTTTCAGAAGCAGGCTATAGGTAAGATCGACAAAGATAATCTCCATTCCGGTGAGACCGACCGGCACGTTTGTATATCTCCTTGAACTCAGTTTCCTGCAGTCAGAGGGAACAAAAACCTCCGTGACGTCTCTTTGTACGGCGCGATGAAGTATCGAATCCAATTGCCTTAAATCGACTTCGGAAGGACCTAAATATTGATCCAGCTTGCCTTCGCTATAAGCTTTAAGCCGTGCCCTGTGGTTTTCCGGCGGCGCCAGCCTGAAAAAAGCATCTCCGGCTATCGTAACCCCCCACATCTTTTCCCTTCTCAGCAAAAATCTCAGATATTCCGCAATTTCGGTTTTTCCGGCTCCCGATTCTCCACCGAGGGCGACAACGACCCTTTCTTCTCTACGCCGTGAATGCATTATCTCTTCACTAATATATGGAAGGAGTTCCTCCGCGGCCTTCTTGTGATTTGGTTTGATGACAGGAGGATCTCCTCGCCAGGCAGGAGCCAACCGGTGGTAAGCCCTGTTCTTTCTCCTGCCAAAAACAGCTGGCGGACTTTCTTTATCAATTATTCCCGGAGGAGACTTCCCATGACAAAGCGAATCTATAATTTCTCCCTGTTGCCCTGCTATAGCCTGCCAACTGAATGTGTTACGGGACAGCTCATGACCGCGTGACGCGATCTCTCTTAATCCTGCCGGATTTTTCATGGCCTTGATCAGTCTTTGCGCGGCATCATGGGGATCGTCAGGATTCACAATTATTGCCTCTTTGCCATCAGTGATCCAGTTTGTTATACCTGCCGCCCTGGAAATAATCACCGGCGCGGATGCCGCCATTGCCTCCGCCACCCCCATGCCGAAAGGTTCCATCATCTGCATTCCGACGTAAAAGAGGCAATTATGAGCAAGAACAGATAATGTTTGCCAGCCCTGACCGGGCAACCTTACGATATTATTCTCCGTCAGTCCGAATTGTTTCACTGCCGCCCCGACATGATCTTCAACACTGACTTCTTCCGGCTGGGGCTTTTCGGGAGATCCCCCTATGAGAACAAGTTTTACTCCCTCTAAAAGATGTGGATCAAGTCTGCGTGCTTCACCGAAGACCTGTACTACCCCCGGAACATTCTTTGCCTCCGAGAAGCGGCCGAAATAGAGAAGGTATTTCCGGGGAACAAGACGGTATTTACTCAACATCCCGGTTTGTGGTTTCCTGTGAACATTAAAAAAATCATTTCCGGCGCCGGCCGGCATAACAAGGTGGGGAAATTTATATCCGTAATAGTCTTTTAAAATATGGGGTTCCTGCGGTGTGTTTGCTATTTCAAAATTGGCCCCCTTGAGGGCCGCAATCTCAAAACTTTCCCTTGTCGCAAAATTGTATTGCATATCAAACCATACTTCCGGATCGTAAGGATCGAACCCGAGAGATATCAGCTTATTTATGCCAAGCGAATGAGGGATTACCACTACCGGCACACGAAGCCTTTCCCCTGCTTCAAGCGCTACGGCCATGCCATCCGCATAATGTCCCATGACCGCATGGGCGCCAAAAAGGGCGGAAACGGCAACAGCTCTTTCCGCCAGCTCCGGCACAATGGGGTAAATGTCTTCCTTACGCACAAATTCATCACTGCCCGCGGGGATGCGTACGAGCCACAGGTTTTTTGCAAGGGTTTCTACTCGTGGATATGGTTTGAACCATCTTGCTAAAATGATTACCTTTCTTCCCCGCAGTGCCCATGCTTTCGACACTTCCAGCACGTAATATGTTTGACCGCCTGTGTCGGGAACACCAGCGGGCGGCGGATCACCCCAGTAACCATGGGTGGAAACCATCACTATGCGGTTTGCATATTTGGGTGTTCTCTTCCTCGGAAAAATGGGGATACTGTTTTCTTGAAAAACGTCATGGTATTCTTTCAAAAGATCGAGGGGCAGGGCATATTTTAAAGCTAACCTTGTTAATCCTCGATTGACAAGTGTCACGACATAGGTAACCCTGCGTTAAGGGTAAAAAGTGTCACCACATAGATTACCCAAAGCTGTTTTGACTGCCTAATCTTTGGGCAGTCGGTACTCAAAAACATGAACAAGCTCTTTTCCATGATACACA
>JAUVXT010000126.1 GCA_030603465.1 Deltaproteobacteria bacterium | reverse complement strand
ATAAAAAAGCTGACGGCGGGGTCAATCGCCCTACTGCCGTCAGCTATTTTATATCAACCAAACTTTGTCTTGCTATCCTGGCAGGAGTCGTGCCGGGGTAATCTTTGATTACTCTCTGTAAAAGTAACTTGGCACTCGCCTTGTCTTCAATCTTAAGAAAACAAACGGCTTGCTTCAAAAGGGCATTAGGAACCTTATTACCCTTAGGATAATTTTTGATTACTTTTTCATACTCAAGGATAGCCTTTTCATACTTACCCTCGAAGTAATAACACTCCCCTATCCAGAACTGGGCATTATCGGAATATTCTGTGTCAGAAAAAGACCTTAGAAATTCCTCGAATTCCTTTCTTGCCCTGCTATATTCACCATTTTTAAAGGCCTTATAGGCGTCGGAATAGGCCTTCTCTTTGTCAACCTTTTCCGGAGGAGAAACCTT
This sequence comes from Deltaproteobacteria bacterium, assembly GCA_030603465.1. Lineage (GTDB taxonomy): Bacteria > Desulfobacterota > Syntrophia > Syntrophales > UBA2210 > JAFGPZ01. The sequence goes on along the minus strand of JAUVXT010000126.1, from coordinate 6,885 downwards.
ATCGCCTTCACTCTCTTCTCTGACGGCCTCTTTTCCTCCTACCTCCAAGTACTGCTCAATGTAGCTTAGCCTGACTGCAATATCGTTCAGAGTCTTGTTCAGTTCTTTCGACTCAACTCTATCCTTAGGTTTTGCTTTAAGGGTTGTCACTTCCCTCTTCAGTTCCTCAACAGCCCCTCTCAGGTTCCTTATTTCTGATCTCAAATCATTGAAATCTTCACCAAAACCCGCTTGATTTTTCCTTGTAGATTTATTGGACTCTCTGTTCTTCTCAACCGATTCCTGAAGTCCCTGAATTTCGGATAAGTTAGAAGAGGTTTTCCCCTCTAATTTGGAATAATCCTCCTCCTTAAACCGGCTAAAGTCCTTTTTAACCCTGGATAAATCCCTGTTTACCTCTTCTATCCTTTTATCAAGGGTCAGATAAAACCGGTCAAGATCTTCCTTGAATGCACATCCCGACGCACCCACAAGGAAGAGCAACGTAATTAACAGAACAACAAGTTTTTTCAAGGGGTTGCTGCTCCTAACTCATTACTTCCTAGAAGGATAAACCAGAAAATGATCTCTCCTGTTCTTTGACCAGGATGCTTCATCATGCCCTGGATCTAATGGTAATTCCTCACCATAACTGATTGTCGACACTTTACCTATATCTACTCCAAGGTTAATAATGTAGGCCTTGGCGGCTCCCGCACGCCTTTCGCCGAGGGCCAGGTTGTATTCTGTTGTTCCTCTCTCATCACAGTGACCTTCGATCGTTACTTCAAATTCCGGGTGTATAAGTAGCCAGTCCGCCAGTCTTCCCAGATTTTGCCGTGCATCTGAATTAAGATCATATCTGTCAAATGAAAAATAAATATCCCTATCCTTGAAGATTGAGGCCTCGGCAAGTAACGCTTCCCACAGTGCCTTTTCTGTCATGCCCTGGTCTTGAACCTCTCCAACTTTTGCAGGAGCAGTTTCAACCGCAGATGTTACAGATTCCGCCTCCTGAAGAGCAATCTCTTTCTGAGGAGCGGCCGCTTCCTGAAGAGCGACCTCTTCCTTTACAACGGGAGTTTTCGCACACCCGGCCGCAAAAATGAACATAAAACTGCAAATAATTGCCAATGAACCGATCATCCATATATTTCTTTTCATCCTATCTCCTCCTTTAAAAATTTGATGAATACCTACTCGTTTTTAAGCACAACATAGCACCAAGGTCAATACAAATTTAAACGGGAAGACCACGACGGACTATCCAACGCATATGATCCACCTGGCGCGCCTAATACTCTTAAGTTTAATCCATTTGAATTTATTATGCAAATCTTTTTTTTGCCACCGATTGTAGAGATAAAAGCCAGATACATTCCCCCGGGAGACCAGGAAGGAGCTTCGCCCCCTCCCCCTTCGAAGGTCAACTGCATAAGGTTGCCACCATCCTCATCGATAGAAAATATCTGAAACCGTCCATTTGTCATCCCTTCGTAAGCTATCCTATTCCCTCTTGGCGACCAATTGGGCGACGTATTATAGGAACCTTCATAGGTCAGTCTGCTTATGCCCTTCCCATTAGAATCCATGGTGAATATCTGAGGGGAACCCGACCGGTTGGATACAAAGGCTATCTTTTTACCATCGGGAGACCAGGTGGGAGATACGTCTATGGAAGGATTCCTGGTCAGACGCCTGAGGCTGTCTTTTTTAATATCCTTAACATAGATCTCTTCATTCCCGTCTTTACTCAGGGCCAGTAAAAGTTTGCTGCCGTCGGAAGACCAGGAAGATGCCAGATTGAGTCCCGTGAAACTTGTAAGCTCCTTTACCCTCCTTGTCGAAAGATTCATAATATAGGAATCGGGATTTCCGTTTAGATAAGAGGTAAAGAAAATTTTTCCGACGTCGGGTGACCACCGGGGCAACATGGTAAGGGATTCAAGCCTCGTTATCTTAATCAGATTGGCGCCGTCGAAGTCGATGGTATATATTTCCGACACATCCCTGTCTTTACCCACGAAGGCAATCTTCGTGTCAAAGACTCCCTTTTCTCCGGTAAGGGCAAGGAGAATCTCATTTACAAATTTGAGCACCATGATCTTTCTTTTTGTGAATCGATCCTGATACCTCTTCCCTACAATCAGTCTTCCTTCCACCACATCAAAGATACGAAACTCAACGGAAAGTTCCTTTCCATCATTATTAAACCCCCCTTTGATTAGAAAATCCGCTCCGATGCTTGACCAGTCAGAAAAATTTATACCATCAATAGTAATTCCAGCCTGTTCCGGATCTTCGAGGAATGCGCCTGGATTGATGGTATTGAAAAATCCCGTAAGTTTCAGATGGCGCGATAGTTGATAGGCAAACCATACAGAAAGTTTTTTCTTATCCTCTTTGGTTCCAATATTTTTGAAATCGGTAATCGCTATGGGATATTTCTGAAAGCCGGGGGCATTTATGTCTATATACACCTTGCTCCACGCTGTAATACTCCATAAAAGGATCAACAAAACAACAAACGAACCGACAATTTTACGCATAATTTTACGTCTCTGATTTTTCTTATTTTTTATTTGAACAGGGTTATTGCAGTTCCGATGAATGGAACCTTATCCCCAACTCGATCATGCTCTCATTAAGCCATTCCGGCAATGGAGGGAAAGGGCTCGCCTTCTTGATTGCCTTAACAACCGACTCATCAAAGTATTTATTGCCCGATTTCTTTTCAAAGCTCCAGTCCGCAAGCTTACCATTTCTCAATATCTTAGCATCGATTATGGCTTCAAGATTATTGTCCGTCAAGATACCCTTCGGCAGTACCCATTGTTCCTTTATCCTGGACCATATAATGGAATAATATACCTTCATCCGCATACTTAACTCTACATTGCCCTGGGATGTAGCCGGACGCGGCGTCTCTTCCCTTGGCGACAGGATCTTTTTCTTTATTCCCTCTATGGCCTCGTCAACACTCCCCGACACCTCTTTTTTCCTGGTTATAATCTCTTTTATAGAAATTGATGATATTTTACCGACGCGCTTTTTCAGCACAATTGAATGTTCTTTTGAACTCTTCATCCTCTTATTAGTAATTGCACTCGAGGATTTCAAGTTCATGGAGTTTAGCGGAGGGCTTACAAGATCAACCGTATACACCGGTCCAAACGTCCACTTTGGGGTTGGCCAGGATGGGGAAAAAAACAGGATTGAAAGGATAAGCGCGTGGAGTAAGAATGAAAACACAACCATGTTATTCAATTTCATTCCTTCATCGCGCATCCTGTTTTCAGACTTTATAAGAACCATATTTTATCCCTTGGGCGGTTCGGTAATCATTCCAAGTTTGTCAACTCCGGCCTTCCTGACCTCGGACATAACTTCCACGACAAATCCATAGGGAACCTCCTCATCAGCCCGCATAAACAGTTCTCTGTCTATCCTTGTGGCAAAGATATTTTCCAGCTTTGTCTTCAGGTCCTTTATGGAAGTCTTGTACCGGTTGATAAAAATATCTTTTTTGTTGTTTATGGTAAGTATGAGTTTTTCCTCCCCCACATCCAGTGTCTTTGCCTTAACCCTGGGTAGATTCACATCTATACCCATCTGCAGCATAGGGGCGGTAACCATAAAAATTATGAGAAGCACCAATATTACATCGACAAGGGGTGTCACATTAATATCGGATACCGGTTTACTGTCCGCGTTTCTTCGTCTTCTTGAGTTTCTCATGCCTGAATACTTTTTATATGATATCTTTCTACTATATTGAGAAATTCCGATGCGAAACTATCCGTTTCCACTGAAATGGACTTTATCTGATTGAGGTAATAGTTATAGAATATAACGGCGGGAATGGCGGCGGCCAGCCCCGCAGCAGTCGCTATCAGGGCCTCCGAAATCCCCGGGGCAACAACGGCAAGCGTGGCGGAACCCTTTATTCCTATACCCCTGAACGCATTCATTATACCCCATACAGTACCGAATAATCCAATAAAAGGGCTTGCACTTCCGGTAGTGGCAAGAAAACCGAGCGAGCTTTCCAGTTTTGACGATTCTGAATCGCATGCCCTGTTCAGCGCCCTTTCAACATTATCCAGACCTCTCATTTCCAAAGACCACAAACCATCATCGGCAACATCTCCAACCTGTGGCGCATCTTTTTTCATCCTTGCGATCTTTCCAAGTTCCGTATATCCCGCCCTGAATACCTCGGCAATCGTTGAGTGTCTAAACTTTTTCGACTCAGGAAAAATCAGCGATAGTTTATTACTCCTCATATATATATCGAGGAACATGTCATTCTCTCTTTTCGATCTTCTTATCATCCTGTATTTAACCAGTATGATTGCCCAGGAAATTACGGAAAAGAAAATGAGTAATATAAGTACAAATTGAACCATAGGTCCGGCATTGAGAATCATGCCGAGCAGGTTTCCATGGAAATGTGTTCCAAGATCTACAGTTGTTGTTCCTAGTGCCGATTCGCCCACTTTATCTCTCCTAGATATACCGATCTGTGTATTTTGTAGTTTAAAATCCCAATACTGTCAATATGTCTTTTCCTTAGCCGATATTTTTAATTTTTCAACCAGATATGCCGGCTGTAAAAAGGGCCTTCACTGCCCATATCTGTCAGGCCGGCGGAAATAAGTTGATTGACATCTCCCCTGAATTGTATCCGGTCGCCCCCGCAATAGATTATCGCCACACAATGAAAATCCTGAAGCATCTGCACCTTTACCCTCGGGAAGATCAAGAGGGTCTTTCTGTATCAACATTTCTCAACACAGGATTGTCTGGCGTATTCCATACCCTCGACGACCCCTTCTGTTTTCCGGGTGGAATTCGTGAATGGATAGCATCCTTGCCACTCAAAGTCAAGAAACATAAGGGAAAAACAGCATTTATAAGCGCTTCATCACGCAGTAATCCGGAAAGACAGTAACGCCTGCCGGAATGATCTTTTCCAATTAAGCAACCTTTTCCCTAATTATCCTTATTTTGCCGCAATTTCATACTGGCAAGATACCTTTACTTTTCGATTTAGGATTGCTGATCAAGGTATGTGGAGAATATCTGAACTCGGTTTAATGAAGAAAATTAATATTGAATTCACCTAACAAATGGTTTCGAACAAAGGGGAATACTGAGGATTACTATTGGAAGTTGAGTATAACGCTAAGCTTACCGGCTGGTGTGTAGCGGCAGCCTCGCACCAGTCCGAGTAAAGCGCGAGGTTGGCCTGGGATTATATTTGCCCAAATTTCTTCAAAACAGATAGCAGCCTTTCAAGCTTTTCTGGGTCCATAGATGGGTCAATTTTAATCTGTACGTTTGCTCTACCAACTAAATTGTTCCTATTATCATTAGGATTATTTACATCATCCGTTGGATCATCAATAGTGTCTTCGCTACCACTATTACCCCCATCTATATCATCAATTTTTTCTTCTGGTGTTTCACCTGAATTATCTGTCGTTTCAATAGACTCCGTAAATACAATTTGATTGTTTTCAGTTTTAGCTATTCCTGCGTATTCCATTGACTCAACTATTATAGACATACATTTATCAGCATTGTCAGGATGAACTTGAAAATTTAAAACTTGTTGCCTAACCTTAAAAAGTGCGACAGCATCATTGAAAAATGTTTCATGTATGTGTTTAATAATTTTACATTGAAAACAGGCCTTTTTAACTAGTCCCTTTTTTTCAGTAGTCGGCGCCGCCACAATATCTTTTGCCAATCTAGTTGCATCAAATCCTCTTTTATTGCCTTTTAAAAGCCCAAATTGCCTTAAAGCAGACGCTCTTACCTCTCCCCGCCATGATGTTGCCCCAAAAACTCCGGGCATTATGATATTCCCAGGTTGTGGCCCAATATGTGTCTTTGAAACCAATTTGGTTGCATATTCAACAGATTGTTTGAGGCTAATTCTTGGAAATTGAGAGCCTCCCCTTTTCCCACCTTTTGATTTTTTCTTTTCAGACATCCCGCTATTCCTCCTTTAGGGCAGTTAGTAATTCCTTTAACCCAGCGCGATAGCTTTCTGAAAAATCGGCGCATTTCTTGTCTTTTATTAAAACTGGAACCTCACATTTATTTAAAATTAAAGGAAGCACTTTTACCTTTCTTTCTTCAATTTCTGTTAAAAGTGCATTATTCAGTTCTCTTTTTACCCACTCTGACTCAACCGAATTACTGCTTAACGCTATGAGAAAATAGTCAGATTCTGCCATTCCTTGACTTATTTTTTCAGCTATAGAATCGCCCACTTTTATCATCTGTTCATCTAACCAAATAGAGATGTTTGCCTTATTTAAATCTGCGGCTAATTGCCTAATAAATATTTTGTCCTTCGAGCTATGGGAAAGAAATGCAACAATTTTGGTTTGTTGCTCTTTGTGCCTAACTTCTTTAGAGGCTACAGCCTGATTAACCAAATCTTCAATTTTTATTTCTGGATTAAGAACGTCTAATGATTTTGCCCACTTTAGCAAATGTGAAAAAGCTTTTTGGTCAAAATTCTTGACCCCAACGATTGTTGCTGATTTCCGAAGCGCATCATCAATAGTATCTCCTAAATATAAAAATTGCCTTAAATTTATCATCAGAGGCATACGAACGAGTGCCTCTCTAATTACTGACATTTTTTGATCACTATCTCCTTTGTAAGGATATGGAAGAGAGAGAGCATACATATCATTGCTAGCTTTTTGTACGATTCCAATTAATAGGCAATTCTTTAATAGCTTACTGACAAGTGTCACGACATAGGTAACCCTGCGTTAAGGGTAAAAAGTGTCACCACATAGATTACCCAAAGCTGTTTTGACTGCCTAATCTTTGGGCAGTCGGTACTCAAAAACATGAACAAGCTCTTTTCCATGATACACA
>JAUVXT010000263.1 GCA_030603465.1 Deltaproteobacteria bacterium | reverse complement strand
TGTGTATCATGGAAAAGAGCTTGTTCATGTTTTTGAGTACCGACTGCCCAAAGATTAGGCAGTCAAAACAGCTTTGGGTAATCTATGTGGTGACACTTTTTACCCTTAACGCAGGGTTACCTATGTCGTGACACTTGTCATGTAGCCCTCAGAAACAAGGTAAGAGAAAAGATTGACATGATAGGATGCTGTAGACTCCATCCCGATTAAAACGGATGAAATGGAAACCGTTGCAAGATGTCTTTTCAGTTTTTCAAAACCCTGTCGATCCATGGTCGCTGAAAATTGAAATAATTTGGCCTCATCCCCTGTTATCCCACAGGTGTCGAATTTATCCTTGGAAACATCGATACCGACAAAACCATCAAAATTGCCCTTTAATCCTGACATAACGTCACCTCCTATCATAAGAAATGAAAAGCAGGTGCCAGACCATAGCCTCCAGACCAATCCTCCAGCGTGACAAGGATTCAATGATCCAACCAACCTATTATGGCTCTAAGAGGCTTGGGACATACTGAAATGAGGGCTCTATCGCCCCGGAAGTTATAAGTCCTCCTGCCTTCCTATGAACAATACTAAAAACGATTATACACCACATCCTATATGAATTCATGGTAGGAGGAAGAACTATGTTAGTCTCGTATTTTTAAGAAAGTGCGTATTATCTTAAATTCTTTATTTTACACCACACTCTTGCAATGTTCTTCATAACATTTCCATACCTTCAGGACTCTTGATCTGGTCTGAAAGGATTTATGCGCAAGTAGTTGAATATACGTGTACGCAGTGCTTCGAACACTTGCGCAGCTATTTGAACATCTCAACAAGGCCGAGAATATCTACCGGGTAAGGATATGGTACGCGTTTACCAACTTTGGGGATATGCCAGCTCAAATGTCGCCGGATGTGTCACCTGAGTTTCCTGGATATAAGGTGTCCTGAAATTCGAATTTTTCGCCATCGAACAGTCCCATGTCGCTCAATTTTAACCGGGGAATGACGAGGAGCGCCATGAAGGAGAGGGTCATAAAGGGTGCGTGGAGCCTTGACCCCATGGATTTTGCCATTCTATCTATTTCCGTATACGCGGCGGATACGGTTATGTGGTCGTCATCGCTCATTATCCCCGCGACGGGAAGGGGCAATATCATTTCCGCTGCGTCCGATACCGCGCATATGCCCCCTCTGTTTTGAATAATCATATTGACTGCCCGTGACAGGTCTTCGTCAGTGACACCCGCAACCACGATGTTGTGACAGTCGTGGGCTACGCTGGAGGCGATTGCTCCTCTTTTCAGACCAAAATTTTTAACAAATGCGATTGCCGGTTTTTTGTCTTCATAACGGTTGACAACCGCTATCTTGAGAATGTCTCTTTCGGTGTCGGATACCGCCGTGCCATTTTCCACTTTTGGATCTATTATAAGTTTTCCAGTAACTACCTGGCCGTCAATCGCCTCTATGACAGGCATCTTTGCGCCTGTGGATGGAAATCTGAAATCGGAGGCCTTCTTTTGTCCTGTCCGGAAATGATTTATGATCCGGGACGGGCGCCTGCCTATAAATGTTTCCCCTTTTTCCGCGCAAATCTCACCGCTGATCCATGTTCTGAGAACATTAACATCGGTGAGGTTGTCTATTTCCAGGAAGTCGGCGCTGTCTCCTGCCCGTAGAAGCCCGACATCCAAACGATAGTGTAAAACGGGATTTGCCGAGGCGACCTTGAATACCCTTAGAGGATCTATCCCGTAATGAATCGCCCCCACAACCATTTCATTTATATGACCCTTCATGAGATCATCGGGATGTTTGTCATCACTGCAGAACATACAGGAATCATGATATTTTTCCAGGAGGGGAATGCATTCTTCAAAGATGTCTGCGGCGGAACCCTTTCGTATCTGTACCTTTATCCCATTCTGAATGTTTTCTATCGCCTCGGCCAGGCTCAGGCATTCGTGGTTTGTGGTAATGCCGGCCGCGGCATATCGCGCGAGATCGGTCCCCCTCAGTCCGGGCGCATGGCCGTCTATTCTCCCGGAATATTTTATGGCATACCCGATTTTTCTCATAATATCGGGATCACCGTTAAGAACGCCGGGGAAATTCATCACCTCCCCCAGGTATTTTATTTTATCAAGCTTCAGGAGTTTCTCCACCTCCTCCGGTCCCAGCCTGGCGCCCGACGTTTCGAAGGGGGTTGCCGGAACACAGGAAGGCGCGCTGAAGAAAAACTTCACCGGGACATTTTCGGCATCCTCGATCATATATCGAACCCCGTCGATTCCCAGTATATTGGCAATTTCGTGAGGATCCGATACGGCGGCCACTGTCCCGTGCACTACCGCTGCCCTGGCAAACTCGGAAGGTGTGAGCATGGTGCTTTCAATGTGTATGTGCGAATCTACGAAACCCGGAACAATGTATGTGCCGTAGCGATCCTTTTCTCGAATGATATTCACTATTTTGCCATCGGAAATGATGATGGTTCCCGGATAGATTTCGGAATTTAATACGTCGCAAATGTTGCCCCTTACCCTTCTCTCCATTTAACCCATTCCCTTATTAATTTACGTTTCTCAGTTTCTATATTTTTGATTCCTTTGAAGTAACTTAAATCTGCGAATGCGTTGTAAGCAGTTTGTCACACAGCTTTTTATGGTTTTATTCCAATATATAAATGTGTAATACCCATGGTGAGGGGATACAACGCAATGTCTTCAAGTTCCGCCTCTTTCATTAGGAGGCCAAACTTCTTCGGTGACGGGAAATGGATGATGGAATCGGCAAGATAATGGTAGGCTGCCGGATTCCTGGAGAAATGGCGCGCCGTCCAGGGTAATATGTGGTTGAGATAGAGGTTATATATACGCTGAAGCGTCCTCTGCCGGGGAAAATTCATTTCGAGCACCATCACCTGTCCGCCCGGCACGACGACCCGTCTCATCTCTTTCAGCGCCCTTTTTCTATCCGTGATGTTCCGTATCCCGAAGGCAATTCCCGCCGCATCAAAATGATCGTCGGGAAAGGGGAGGTTCAGGGCATCGCCTCTGGAAAAGGTAATTCTGTGCGACAGTTCTTTCTTTACAACCTTTTCGCGTCCCGCATCCATCATTTCCCGGACAAAATCGAGCCCCGTGACCCTTACATGAGGATATCTGAGGGCCGTTTCAATGGCGAGATCGGCTGTCCCCGTTGCCACATCCAGAAAGCGGAAGGTCTTGAAAAAACGCATCTTTCCTGCGGTGAATTTCCGCCAGCGGATGTCCTGACCGCAACTGAAAAAATGGTTGAGAAAATCGTACCGCCCGGTGATCGTTTTGAAGATATCCTTTACCACCTTTATGTGTTCCGTTTTAGTTATTGCAGCAACTGAAACATACTTTTCATTTATGTGTTTCGCCATTTACATACCCTTTTCCTCAGGAGATCAAATATTTCGTAGAGGACAACCACGGTCATTGCACTGCGATCATACAGTCACGAACGATAACGTATACGGCGTAGATCAAACCGGCGCGGTAAGAACAGATATAATTTACCGG
>JAUVXT010000135.1 GCA_030603465.1 Deltaproteobacteria bacterium | reverse complement strand
CAACGCCTTGCCCGGCGGTGCCCCCACTAATGCGCCGATGGCGCTGGCCGATCTGGTTGCGGGTATGCACATGGCTCTGGCGGTCATGATAGCACTGAGAGATCAGGAAAGAGGTGTGATGGGTGGACAGGTCATCGATATTTCCCTCTATGAACCGCTTTTCGGTCTTTTTGGCCCGGATTTTTTGAAGTACCATGTAACGGGGAAATCGCCCCAGCCTACGGGTAGTGAGCTCAGCTATACCGCACCGCGTAACAACTATGAGACACGAGACGGAAAATGGGCTGCCCTGTCGGCGTCGTCCCAGAAACCCTTTGAGGCATTAGCCGATGCTATAGGTCGTCCCGAACTGAAGGAAGATCCTCGTTTCAAGACAAATGAAGACCGTATCAATGATGAAAATAGAGTGGTGCTGAATAATATCCTTGCCGAGTGGTTTAAAAGCAAAGACCTCGATGAGATACTTTCGATTTGTACTGAGCGCGGTGTTACTGTAGGGTCCATCATGAGCATGGAAGAGATCAACAAAAATTTCCACTACAAGGAGCGAAATTCTTTTATTGAAACCGCCGATCCGGTAACGGAGGATATGTTGAAAATACCGAATGTCCCTATCCATTTTTTGCAAACTCCGGGAAGGATTCTCTTTCCCGGTCTGCCCCACGGCGCGGCTAATGAAGTTGTTTATCAAGACCTTCTGGGACATTCAGAGGAAGAAATCCGAAAATATAAAGAGGATGGCTCAATTTAGGAGGGGTGAACTGAACAGCGAGTGCACGCTAGATTTTAAAAGAAGGTAACCTTGGCGAATGCACCAACCTTTTTTAAAGAAGCAAGTAAATGAATGTGAGAACTAACACAAATATATAGAAATTACTGAAGTGTGAGGTGAGATATGGCTGAATATGCCCCGGTAAGAACGTTACTGTTTGTTCCCGGAAATAGACCGGAAAGGGTTGACAAGGCGGTTAACGCAGGCGCCGACGTTGTTATTATTGATCTGGAAGACGCGGTTCCTCTGGCATTGAAGGAAGAGACGAGGCCGATGGTGCGGGAAAAGCTCCTGCAGCATAAGGGACAAAATATCATTGTTCGTGTGAACGCCCTCGATTCCGGGTTTCTGAAAGATGACCTGGATGAGATTTTAACAGAGGAACTGAGCTGCATTATAGTGCCGAAGGTGGAAAGCTCCGCGAATATTCGAGAGATAAACAGCCTTCTTCTTGAGGCGGAGAAGAAAAAAGGGATGAAGCCGGGCGCGACATCCATTATTCCTCTCATTGAGTCGGCAAGGGCGGTTCAGAACATATATGAGATTGTTTGCGAAAGAACAGATCCCGAGAGGCTTCATACGGTGGCCTTCGGCGCGGCAGATTATACACTGGACATGGGCATTGAGATGACGCTGGAGGGGAATGAACTCTTTTACCCCCGTTCCAGGATTGCCGTTGCGTGCAAGGCCGCAGGTGTGGAACCTCCCCTGGATACTCCATTCATGATTGATGTGAAGGATACGGAAGGACTCAAGGTCGACGCGCTGCGGGCGAAGACACTCGGATTTCAGGGGAAGCTCTGCGTGCATCCCAGTCAAATCGGTCCATGTAATGCAATGTTTTCTCCCGGTGCGGATGAGATAGACTATGCGAGGAAAGTTATATATGCCTTTGAAGAGGCGGAAGCTAAAGGATTGGCTGCCATACAGTTGAATGGTAAAATGATCGATTATCCTGTTGTCGAAAGATCGAAGCGTATCGTAAGGCTTGCTGAACGTATAGGGAGTCAATAGAAAAACAGTGAAATAACGACAATACACTTTTGCTGATTTACTAATCAAGATCAAGGGAGAAGGTTTAAATGAACGCAACGTGCAATAAGAATCGCTTGGAAGCATCAATTCTGTCCGGTCTCGCAAAGATACCCTTTGTTTCAGGGTATGCGAGGACATATGGGTGGAATTATGTTCTGTCGTGGTGTCACAGGATTACGGGGATTATCCTTGTCCTGTATCTCTGGTTCCATCTCTATACTCTCTCGTCTCTACACACGCCGGAGGTATACAACTGGAAAATGGGCATCATGTTTATGCCTGTCATTGTTTTCTTCGCGTGGTTGTCTTCTATCCCGGTCATTTTCCATGCGCTCAACGGGGGGAGACTTATTCTCTATGAAAGTTTTGGCAGCCGGAACGACGAATCCATGATCAGGTGGACACTATACCTCTGTTTCATCTATGTGGTAATCCTCGGAATATTGATCTTTATGGAAAATCAGACCGTATCGGCCGTCTTTTTCTGGCTTGTGATGATTGTTGCTTCCCTTGCCGCTGCCTGTGGTGTAGCGGCGAGAGTTTGGAAGAGCCGGCATACCATCTTCTGGAAACTGCAGAGAATAACAGGCGCCTTTTTGCTTATCGCAATTCCGGCCCATCTGTTATTTTCGCACCTCAATCCATCTATTGCCATGGAGGCTGATCTGGTCATTGCGAGAATGCAGAACTGGTTTATCAAGATTGTCGATGTACTTTTGGCGCTGTCCACGCTGTATCATGCGGGATATGGTCTTTTTTCTATTGCCGAGGACTATATCAAGTTACGGATATCCAGAGTCGTGATTTCCGGAGTAATTGTAATAGTATCTGTAATTTTTCTGGTCGTTGCATTGAAAATCGTTTTTACAATTTAATAGTGAGGGACGTTGTAATGGGAAATAAGCTTAAAGTAAGTACCAATTTAAGTTGCGATGTTTTGGTTATCGGGGCCGGCGGTGCTGGGCTGCGCTGCGCCGCTGAAATTCTTGAAAAGAAGCCCGGTGCAAGTGTACTGGCAGTAACAAAGGTTGCCCATCCGCAAAAATCACATACTGCGGCGGCACAGGGCGGTGTATGTGCGGTAGATCCATCGGATCTGCATGATAAACCGATCTATCATATGTTCGATACATGGAAGGGCTCTGACTGCAGCGCCGATCAGAATGTGGTGAAAAAGATTGTAGAAACAGGATGGGATCAGCTTATGTGGCTTGAAAACAGGGGCATGCATTTCACCCGGCTCCAGGGGGGCGCCCTTGGCAAGCGGACATTTGGCGGCCACACATCCGGCTTCGGAAGTGTTTCATCCTTCAGGGCGGTCTTCGATGCCGATCGTACTGGTAAAAGTATGATGGATACCTGCTGGCAGGAGGCTGTAAAGGGTGGCGTATCATTTGTGCCCCAGTCTGTCGTTACGGAACTCCTTTTCAAAGAAGGCCGTTGTATAGGTGCCATATTATTCAAGGAGAAGGACGGGGAGTTTGTAAGTGTTTTGGCCAAGGCGACGGTCCTCGCGACGGGCGGTTGCGGGCAGGTTTTCAGGATAACTACAAACTGCCGGGACAATACAGGCGACGCTCTCGCCGTAATTCTCCGCGCCGGTTTCCCCGTTATGGATCCCGAAGCGGTGCAGTTTCATCCCACGGGAATTGTAGGGCCGGGGATACTGGCAAGCGAAGCCCTGAGGAGCGAAGGGGGTATATTGCGGAACAAGGATTTAGAACCCTTCATGGAGAAATATGCGCCCAAGATGAAGGAGCTTGCTCCTCGTGATATCGTGAGCAGGGCGATGGAATCGGAGATTCGGAGCGGGAACGGCGTGCTTAATCCCGATCATAATATTGAGCATGTCTGGATCGATTTGAGAGAGCTTCCCGACTATGTACATGATGTAAAACTTAAAGAGATATCGGGCTTCTTCAAGACCTTTGTGAATATCGATCCGAAGAAGGAACTATGTCCCGTACGATCGAGCAACCACTATCACATGGGAGGGATTCCCACGACCGAGTTTGGCGAGGTTCAGAAGACGTCGGACGAAATCATTCCCGGACTCTTTGCCGTCGGTGAATGTGCCAGCGCGAGTTTTCATGGATTTAACCGACTGGGCACCAATTCACTGCTGGAACTGTTTACCATGGGCAAATTCGTAGGTGAAAGGGTCGTCGATTACATAAAAGATGGTTCTCTTACAGAATTGCCAAAAGAGGCAGGTGAAGTGACATTCTCTCAATTCTCAAAATACCTGGAGGCCAGCGGAAAAGGGAACATAGGGGTTATCAGGGAAGAAATGAGAAATCTCATGACCGCCAAGGTCGGTATATTCCGGAAGGGGAATGAAATGGCGGAAGCCATGGAATCTCTGAATGAGCTGAGAAAAAGGGCCGAGGTTGTAGCCTTAGCCAGTAAGACCACAAAGATGAATCAGGATCTTCATCAGCGATGGGAACTTGACAATCTTCTGGATATAGCCATGATCACTACAAAGGGGGCCTATGAGAGGAAGGAATCAAGGGGAGGTCATTACAGGGACGACTATACCGAAAGAAGCGAAGAATTTGATTATCACACCCTGGCATATATGACGGAGTATGGAAAGGTGGATCTAGGAAAGAGACCTATCGATATGAGTATCTTTGAGGCCGGGGGAGAACATTGCGAACACTTCAAGATGATACCTAGAAAATATTAAACCGTGTTCGGGAAGACCGCTTTTTTAGCGTGCGATGTTTCGTAAATAAATGTGTTTTCCACATAACATCTATGAAATGCTGAATTTCGAGTTCAAGAATTGGAGGAAAAGATGGCTGACAACTATTCTATAACCCTGGATATAAAACGATACGATCCCGATACGAAAAAGACCTGGTTCCAGAGTTATAAACTGGACGCGGGACGGATACTTCGATTTGTTGATCTTTTTCGAAGGATCAACAACGAGCAGGACCCTTCACTGGCATGGGGGTCATCATGCGAGCATGGCCAATGCGGAAGTTGTGCCGTACGGGTTAACGGAAAACCACTTCTGGCCTGTGAGCTTCTTGTCGAAAATGCCGTTAAGGATTTCGGGACAACGAAATTTCGAGTAGAACCTATAAGTATTGCCCCGGTTGTCAGGGATCTTGTTGTCGATCTGGAAAAGGCCTATGAAAAGGTGCACAGGGCCAAGCCATACCTGATCAAACGTGCTCCTTTGCCGCCGCAATCCAGTTATTACCAACTGTCGCCCAAAGAGATTGAACGATATGAGGATGCAACGAGGTGCATCAATTGTTTCAGTTGCGCCGATGCCTGTATCAGCAGCCACAAGAATTTTATAGGTCCTAACGCGGCCATGGCGAGCATCGTTCGGCTCATGGACCCCAGAGAGGAGGAAAAAGAGGAACGGCTGAAGCTGCTTTACAGTGAGGAAGGGATCTATCGATGTCATTCATCCAAGGCCTGTTCTTTCGTTTGCCCGAAGGAGATCGATGTGGCCCACTTTATAGCCCTGGCGAAAGAGGGGGCGTTCAGGGGGGATAATGGCGAATAGATATACTGTTGTAAAATAAATATCATACAGAAAGGAGAGAACCGGTTTCCGGATGGTTGTGTCGTATATAACAAGAGTCTGGAAAACCGGTGAAGTCACTATGGAACTTACGAGGAAATTAGCTGAGTTTGTCCACGATACGGAGTATGATGATATACCCGATGAAGTTTTAGAGAAAGGTAAAGAGTGCTTTCTCGATTGGGAAGGTGTTGCCATGGCGGGCACAACTGAAGATTCATCGGCAATCATAACCGATTATGTAAAAGAGGCGGGCGGCAGAGAAGAAGCAAGCATTATAGGCTCAAACATCAAGACAAATCTTGCCAATGCCGCGCTTGCCAATGGGTTGATCGGCCATGCGCTTGATTTTGACGATTATCATGATGAAACGGTCATTCACGCCTCTGCCGCGTGTATTCCCGCCAGCCTGGCCATCGCGGAAGACCGTCATTTAAGCGGCAAAGAATTTCTGACGGCGGTGATATTGGGAATCGATGTATCCATCCGCGTCGGTCTCGGTTTGGGAGATTACCACTACCAGCGGGGGTGGCATACAACCTCGACTGCCGGAATATTTGGGGCCGCGGCGGGTGTTGCCAAGCTCTTAAAACTCAATGTTGATCAGATCATTAATGCCTTCGGTGTCTGCGGCACGATGTCAAGCGGTCTGCGGCAGGTTTTTGGCACCATGACCAAACCCTTTCATGCCGGGAAGGTATCGATGGAAGGGGTTATGGCGGCGCTTCTGGCCGAGAAGGGATTTACCGCTTCAAAGGAGATCATAGAGGGGGAGCTCGGTCTCTTGGAAGTTTTAACAGACGCTCCTCACGAGGAAAGGGTACTGGAGGATCTCGGGTCGAAGTACTATGCTCCCCTTCTGAGCATAAAACCGTACCCTACCTGAGCCTGAACGCATTCGACGATGAATCTCCTGGAGGAGATCAGGATCAGGGAAAATCCCAACATAGACGATGTCGAGGAAATGAAACTGGAGATAGGTCCAGTCGCTTCCACCGCTGCATCTATGTATAAGGAACCAAAAATTGGAGTACAGGGAAAATTCAGTGTCTGGTTCCTGGCCGCCCTTGCTCTGGCGGAAGGTAATATTACCGTGGACAAGTTTACCGATGAAAAGGTGAATGATCCACGGTTGGTCAATCTAATACGAAAAACCACAACAAAACTTGACCCGAGAATAGGATTTGGTGCGAGGGTTTATGTGAAAATGAAGGATGGCACCCAGTACAATGAATTTCTTGCAAAACCGAAGGGTGATCCGGACAACCCCCTCACCTTTGAGGAACTTGCCACAAAGTTCAGATATGCCGCAAAGCTGGCAATACCTGAGGAGAATATCGATGTTTTGATCGAAAAGATAAAGGGGCTCGAAAGGATTTCCGATATAAATGAGATTGTTCAATTGACCGTCAAGGGGTAACAGCGACATGGCGAAGAATTCAAAGGGAATGCATTGATATGAACGCTTTGCACAATTGCCAAAAGCTGCACGAAGAATTATATTTTCAAATGTCTCGATATGCCGGCGCGGGAGTGACAGAAGGTTTAACCGGGGAGCTTCACTTTTTAC
>JAUVXT010000041.1 GCA_030603465.1 Deltaproteobacteria bacterium | reverse complement strand
GGATCAAACCGGCCGCTTATCCTTCCGCGCCGAACAATGTACCGATCATTCTATTCAACTGGAATAATTATCCGAAGCCCCAGGCAGGATATGTGGGGGACATTTCACTGACGTCTGAAGGCAGGATTGTGGATAGCTGCGGCTGGGAGTGGGGCGGCGGCAATCCGCCCACCATAACCTCCAGGTCGTCCGTGCCGGTAGGAGAGTGGACGCACGTCGCCATCACCTGGAGTAAAAAACAAGGATATACCAGACTCTATATTAATGACAGGCTGGATGCTGAAATAGAGATGTACTGTGCCAGAGGAAGCATTGGTAGGATTTATCCCTGGCTGGCGGGTTACGGCGGTTATACCGGCGCGATAGATGAACTGAAAATTTATCAGACGGCGATTCGCCCGCCTTTTACCACCCAACCATCCGTGCAGGTGGCCAAAAAACCGATAGAACCCTATATCCCGAAACCCGAAACGCAAGCAACGTCGGCCAATGCAGACATACACCGAATTCCAAGTTTCAAGCCGGTTCGGAGGAACAATGATTTTGCCGTTATCATCGGCATTGAAACCTATCAAAGCCTGCCTGCATCGGATTATTCCGGAAACGATGCGGGACTTGTCAAAGATTATCTCAAAGCCATGGGTTTCCAGGAAAGAAATATTGAATTCATCACCAACGAAAAGGCGACAAAAGCAAGTATTGAAAAATCCATCGAGGCGTGGCTTCCCAACCGGGTGAAGAAAAACAGCCGCGTTTTTGTTTATTACTCGGGACATGGCGCGCCCGATCCGTCCAGGGGAGACGCCTATATTGTTCCTTATGACGGCGATCCCAACTATCTGCCTTTCACCGGCTATGCGCTTCGTCGGCTTTATGAAAAACTTGGGGCACTGCCCGCGGCGGAAGTTATCGTTGTCCTTGATTCCTGTTTTTCCGGCGCGGGGGGTAGAAGCGTTCTGGCCAAAGGGGTCAGGCCGCTGGTGATGATGACAGCAACCGGAACTATCTCCGCCAATATGGCCGTGCTGACGGCGACGCAAGGCAACCAAATTTCCACGTCCTCCCCTGAAAAAGGACACGGTGTTTTTACCTATTACTTTCTTAAATCGATTAAAGAAGGGAACAGGACACTGGCTGAAATTTATGAGAACATCAAACCGCAGGTTGAGGATGAGGCCAAGCAGCTCAATGTCCGGCAGAGCCCGAGTATCAACCCGGACGTGGAAAAAATTAAGGAACGATTCAGTCTGAGAAAATAGGGTCCGATTCGAAATTAATTTCCTGGAACGAGGTTACCTGTGTGGTGACACTCAACAGGTACTTAGTTGATATTTCCGTATTTATCCGCTGAAGGTGCCGCCACAAACGCGACATCGACATGCAGGTCTCCGGATTCGATCGCGCGCGCGCCCGCCATGCGTGTGCATAACTACGGCTCTGTTGAGCGCACCTTTGGAAACTGCTGTCGCCACCGGCCCGGACATGTATCCGGTATAGATCCCGGTAACGACCTCTTTCTCGAAATGCTCGACGAGCGGCGCATGTACTGGGAACAGCGAGCTTGCCGCAATTCGAATGTCTTTAAGCCCGAGTTTAGCAATCTCATTAAGGACTGTGTTTAATACGAAATCGCCGTTTCTCAGGTGATGATGGAAGGAGATTGTTGCACCATCCTTCAACTCGCATGCTTCCAGCGCATCGCGTATGGACCGCAAAAGCTTCGACCGCCCTGGCACGGCGCTGTTAAGCCTTACCGGGGCCTTAGTCAACCTTGCCCAAGTTATTGAACGCTCCAGAAAACGGCTTGATCGGCAGGTAGCCGTCGATTTGCGCCGGTATGTCTCTCTCAACTGCATTTCTCATTATGACCATCCGTCTTTCTGACATCAGAGTTGTTGTCTCGGGACCGCCAAAGAGACTGATCTGTCTTTAGCTCCGGGATCGCCCACACTAGGAGTTACCTCAACGAAATCCTGTGATTCCAACATCTTATCAGCTTCCCCTACAGGGATTTCGCTGGCGTCTAATTTTTCGGCTGCAATCCTGGTAGTGATCTTTTCGCCAAGCTTTATACCGCCACCCATAAGACTTTCCCTGAGATAATCGTACACCACCTGACTTTTCGTCTTAAACATGTTTTTTCACATTCTTAACAAGATTATATATTATATAGAATGCCCTTATTTTGTCCCGTTTATCAAGAAATATTTACCCATGCATTTGGGGTATTTTGGTTTGCCAAAAGCATTCAAGTTATGTATAATCCCTAAAAACAGGTCAAGGGGGAGATAATGGTTAACAAGGTTATTTTGGTGGGAAGACTGGGCGCCGATCCGGAAGTCAGATATACTCAAGACGGCACAATGGTAACGAGTTTCAGGCTGGCAACTGACGAGCAATGGAAAGACAAGGACGGTGAAAAAGTCCAGAAGACGGAATGGCACAGAATAGTCACCTTTAGAAAACTGGCGGAGATATGCGGAAACTATTTATCCAAGGGAAGACTGGTATATATTGAAGGAAGACTGCAAACAAGGGCCTGGGATGACAAGGAAGGAATCAAGAGATATACGACAGAGATAACGGCATCTAATATGCAGATGCTCGAACGAAAGAGTCAGGAATTTGATGAACCGGAAGCCAATCGAGTTTCACCCGTCGCAGGGTCGGAGATACCTGAAGACGATGTTCCTTTTTAGTTATTCCTGATCTTTCTCTTTGATCTTTTCCGCATCTTTGTCTTTCTCAACGGCTTCCTGATCACGGAAAGATTTTTTGAAGTTTTTTATTCCTTTCCCGACGGCGCCTCCTATTTCAGGGAGTCTGCCTGCGCCAAAGATGATAAGGATAATTACCAGTATTATCAGCAGTTCCGGCATTCCTATTCCAAACATATCTAACTCACCTCATTGAGAAGGGGGCTTTTGTCCCCTTATTCTTATTAGACCAATTGAACTTAGAACATTGGATGGTTTTTGTCAATCATATCTTTCGTTCAGGGCAGGTTCAAATGGACAACTTCCCCATGCACCCCCAAGGCGCCGAGCGATTTCCCATCGAATATGACATCAACCCCGCCGGCGTTGCCAACAATAACAATAAATCTCTCTTTGGCCTTTCTTTCAACCTTTTCTCCCGGCTGAAGCAAAAACTCCAACGATTCAGCGTCATCCTGCTCTATCTTCAGCCAGGTCAATTCCGACGCTTTTATTGTCAGACGATACTCTTCTTTAACGGTTATCTCTATTTCACTTTCTATCTCTTCCTCGACTCTATCTCCCGCCGCTTCCCGAATCACATCTTCCTTCTTTTCTTCTATCTTTTCTTCTATCTCCGGTGATATCTGACTTTCCTGGACGGCCTCAACGGCGCTTTCTTCCTCTTTAACAGGCTCGCTTTCCTCTAAGGGGGGTTCTTTATAGATCTCTTCCGCAACGTGTTTTTTTACAGGGCCTCTTTTCTCCATATAATCCTGATGTAAAAAATAAAAGACAAAGAACAAGACAACCACAACTGCCAATGCTCCCCATATAAAGAGGTAATAGCGGGATTTAAACCAGGATTTTTTCTTCGATACCTCTTTTTGCTTACCGAAATTCTCTTGTTCTTTCAGATATCTACGGTAACGATAAAGAATCTCTCCGCTATCTACACCCAAGGCCTCTGCGTATTTCTTGATAAAGGCCGTTGCGTAGATAGGTTCCGGGAGGGATCCGAATTTTTCCGTCTCTATCACTCCCAGTACTGCATGGGAGATCCTTGTTATCCTGGATATTTCTATTAAGGTTAAGCCCTTTGATTCCCTGATCTTCTTTAAATCAAGCACCTGTTCTTCTGAACCGGCATTAAGATTCTCAGGATTGATACTGCCGTCATCTTTTTCCATACAACACAACGCCTCAAAATTACGATAATCAGGCAATGTCTATCATTAATTTTTCGTGGAAGCAATAGAAATAGTTTTTTGTTTTGCACACAATAGTGTTAATTAAACAACTTAACACTATCAATAGAAAGGTTGGGTTCATGATGAGCTATAGAGAATTTGCTATATCCTTTGCGAGGAAAGCGGGATTATTTTTGAAGAATAGATTTACAGAGAAACACGAAATTGTTTATAAAGGTGAAATCGATATCGTCACCGAAGCCGACAGGATGTCTGAAGAGATGCTTGTCTCGGCGATACAGAAAAAATTCCCCCATCACGATATACTTGCCGAGGAATCTCTGGGAACAAACAAGGGTTCGGAATACAGGTGGCTCATCGATCCCCTCGACGGAACCACTAACTATGCCCACGGGTTCCCCTTTTTTTGTGTCTCCATAGCCCTGGAAAAAGAGGGAGAAATTATCCTGGGCGTCATTTACGATCCCATGGCCGATGAGTTGTACGAAGCGACCTCGGAGGGGGGCGCCTTTTTAAATGGCAAAAAAATTTCCGTTTCAAATACAGAAGAACTTTCGCGAGGACTGCTCGCTACCGGGTTTCCCTATGATATCCGCACGAACCCCGACAATAATATAAATTACTTCAATGAAATGGTCCTAAAGACCCAGGCCATCCGCCGCGCGGGTTCTGCCGCGCTTGATCTTGCCTATGTGGCAGCGGGGCGTTTCGACGGATTCTGGGAACTCCAGTTGAGTCCCTGGGATACCGCCGCTGGCTGGCTCCTTGTCACTGAGGCGGGGGGATGTGTCACCGACTTCGACGGAAGCAATTATTCTTTCCATTCACGAGGCATATTGGCCTCAAACGGAAAAATACATGACGCGATGAAGGATGTGATAGAGAAGACCGATCCGCTGGACAAACGCCTTTAATGTAAAATCTTTACTTTTAAAGGAAGTGCAGGTAAATTGAGTCACTCAATATCCTTAAGATGGAGGCATAAAAATGGAATACGAAATCCTGTATCAACCCTCTTATTCGCTGCTGAAAGTCAGCCTTCAGCGAGGAGAAACCATCTCGGCCGAATCGGGGGCCATGGTAAGCATGTCGAGCGGCATCAAGATAGAAACCCGCATGAAGGGAGGATTAATGGGCGCCCTCAAAAGAAAAGTACTGGGCGGAGAAAGCTTTTTTGTGAACACCTTCAAGGCGGATGACGCGGGAGAGGTAACGCTGGCTCCTTCCCTTCCCGGCGATTTGAGCGCAATTAACATGAAAGGTCAGACGATATATACTCAGTCCGGAGCATACATAGCTTCATCCCCCGGAATTGAAGTAGACACAAAATGGGGAGGCGCAAAGACCTTTCTGTCGAGGGAAGGATTCTTCCTTTTAAAGATAAGCGGCACAGGCAAGGTGTTTTTGTCCAGCTACGGCGCTATCCATGAAATCAATCTTATAGATGGCCAGAAATACATAGTGGACACCGGTCACATGGTAGCCTTTGATGAAAGTGTGGGATACAGCGTAAAAAAAGTGGGAGGATTGAAATCGACATTTTTCAGCGGCGAGGGACTGGTATGCGAACTGACGGGCCCCGGAAAGATCATGATACAGACGAGGAGTGAAGATGCCTTCTTATCCTGGCTGATCCCTCAGCTTCCCACGAAAAAGGGTGATTGATTGCAGCAATACGATGGAACAACCCTGAAAACTAAGCTTTTCTCTCCGGTTTAGATTGGTTTATTGTTTGCAAAACGATTTCATGTTGACATACACACATCAAACATGTTAGGCGCTTATCCCATTGCAATTTCACATTAATAACACGAAGGGAGGACTGGAAAAACGAAGATTCACGAGTATCAGGCAAAAGAATTATTGAGGGAATATGGTATTCCCGTTCCAAAAGGCAGCGTAACAAAAAGAGCGAGTCAGGCCGGGAAAATCGCTTCCGATTTGGGAAGTGAAAAGGTAGTGATCAAGGCCCAGATCCACGCCGGTGGAAGAGGAAAGGGTGGAGGAATAAAACTTGCATCTTCGCCGGAGGAAGCAGAAAAGGCCGCGCAAGAGATCATTGGTATGCAGTTGGTAACTCATCAGACGGGACCGGAGGGCAAAAAGGTAAAGAAAGTTCTGATAGAGGAAGCTCAAGAGATCAGGCAGGAGTTGTATGTGGGCATCGTTATCGACCGCTCACAGAGCAGCGAGCAGCCGGTAATCATGGCTTCCGCCGCCGGCGGCATGGATATTGAAGAGGTAGCATCGAAAACCCCCGAAAAAATCATCAAGGTTGGCGCCAATCCCGTGACCAGTTTCAGCATCTTTCAAGGAAGAAAGATCGCCTTTGGCCTCGGTCTTGACAAGCCCCTGATCGGCGAACTCTCGGCCATCTTAAACAATCTTTATCGCCTCTTCATCGAAAAGGATGCGTCTCTTGTGGAGATAAATCCGCTGATTATAACAGAAAATAATCGTTTCCTCGCACTGGATGCAAAAATCAACTTCGATGACGACGCACTTTACCGCCATCCACGAATAAAGGGACTGCGCGACCCTGACGAGGAGGACCCCCTTGAGGTGATTGCCAAGGAGGCGGAGGTAAACTATATCAAACTTGACGGAAATGTTGGCTGCATGGTGAATGGCGCCGGTCTGGCAATGACCACCATGGATCTCATCAAGATGGCCGGCGGCGAACCTGCCAATTTTCTCGACGTAGGAGGTACCGCCTCACCGGAACGAATTGAAAAGGCCTTCAGAATCCTCACTTCGGATAAAAATGTCAAGGCCATCCTCGTCAATATCTTCGGCGGAATAGTAAGGTGCGACCGCGTGGCCCTGGGAATCATTGAGGCGGCATCCAATATGGACTTAAAGCTTCCCATGGTTGTAAGACTTCAGGGCACGAACTCCGAAGAGGCCCGAAAAATAATGGCGGAATCAACGGTAAGATTTGAAGTGGCGGAAGGACTCTACGAGGCCGCCGAAAAAGCGGCAAAGATGGTAATTTAATCATAAAATTGGAAGAGAGAAGGAAAAGTGAGCATATTACTGGACAAGAACACACGGGTAGTGATCCAAGGTATGACTGGGAAAGAGGGAAGTTTTCATGCCAGGGAAGCCATAAAATTTGGAACGAAGATAGTGGCCGGCATGACGCCCGGCAAAGGAGGACAGGAATTCGATGGAATCCCCGTCTTCAACAGGGTCATTGACGCTGTAGAAAAAGAGGGCGCCAATGCGTCCGGCATCTTTTGTCCGGCCGCCTTTGCCGCAGATGCAATCCTTGAAGCCGCCGAGGCCGGGATAAAATTGATTGCCTGCATGACCGAGGGAGTTCCCGTTCTTGAAATGGTCAAGGTGAAGAAGGCCCTCCGCGGAACAGGAAGCCGTCTCATCGGACCCAACTGCCCCGGCATCACAACTCCAGGCGTTGGAAAGATCGGATTTATGCCCAATTTCATTCATAAAGAGGGCAACGTGGGCATCGTTTCCCGGAGCGGAACATTAACTTATGAAGTGATATATCAGTTGACCTCCCTGGGGATAGGACAGTCCACCTCCATAGGAATCGGCGGCGATCCTATCGTGGGCACAACTTTTACCGATGCCCTTGAGCTGTTCGAAAGTGATTCCCAGACAGATCTGGTCGTCCTTATCGGAGAGATCGGAGGAACTGCCGAGGAAGAGGCGGCCCAACTCATTAAAAAAAACATGACCAAAAAGGTTGTAACATTTATTGCCGGTCAAACCGCCCCTCCGGGGAAAAGGATGGGACACGCCGGCGCCATAATTTCAGGTGGCAAAGGAACGGCCGAAGAGAAGGTAAAGACACTGAAGGACGCGGGGGCAATCGTGGAATCGAATCCCGCCAATATCGGAATGGCCGCGAAAAGAACGCTGGAAGAACAGGGACTACTTTAAGGAGTGCCTGTTTGTTGAAGTTCCCCGCAACAAGTTGTGGGGAATCTCCGACTGTTAAGGAAATTTTTTATTTTTATTCGCTCGCTAACCCCGCCGCAAGCAGCGGGGAATGCGCTCACTGTTCAGTTCAAAAAAAGGGCCGGAAGTAATCGTCTTCCGGCCCTTTTCGTTAGTCCTCTTCTTCGTCATCGTAATGCTCGGGATGCAGAGATTCTTCCGGCACTTCCGCCGCGATGGAACGTGAGATTCCCCGCGCCAGCACGGCAGAGATCAGGAAAAGGAGAACAACGGCGGCGATCAGTATCAAGATGATGGTGGCCGTCCACGCCTTCGCCTCCTTTTCTATCTTTTGAGATTCCTTTGTGGCCAACTCATTGAATTTTTCCACATCCACACCCATCGCTATCCATCCGAATCCTGCCGGTTTGGGATAGCTTTTAGAGAAAAAAGGTATGGGGGCATAGGCCGCAATCTTTCTGAGCCCGGCAAATGTATACTTTTGAATTCCCGATTTTCCTTCTGCGGCAGCCTTTGCAGCCTCTGACAGGGCAGGATTTATCGGGCCGAGAAGATTAAGATTCAATACCTCCTCACCCTTTTCGGTCATGGACTCCATCGTCTTTTCCGTAAGGGGCGGAACGGGCGTTCCATCCTTATAGAGACCCGCAATATGATAGTCATTGGGATGGGAAACGACGAATCCTCTGTTGTCAACCATGAACGCGTAGTTACCCGTTGAAGCATCGGCCTCAAAGACATATCCCGGCTCGGTCGGAACAATAGTGTCTGTGAATTTCGCAAGGTGTCTTGCATCAAGGGCAAAGACAACAAGCCCCGCAAACCCTTTCTTATCAAATAAGGGTGTGGCGAGGCGAATGATGCCCGAAAAGCGTTTTCCCGCCTCAAAATCGGATCTGTTTACATACCAGCCGGTAACAGGGGACATATAAATTTCACCCTTGCCCCGTTGCCTTGCCCGCAAAAAATACTCTTCCGATTTATATGTGGTGCTTGCGGGATTACTGATATTGAGCAGTTCTGCCTTCGGCACAATTTCTCCATCAATAATCTTGATGACTTCATTCCCTGTCTTGTCTATGAGAGACATCTCTCTGTATAATCTCTCGAATACTTTTATTATCTTACCGTCTTTCTTTACCCAGAAAGGCTGCCTGCTCTTGTCCACAAATTCCTTATATGCCGCCTCCGTTGTCGGGAGAATCGTTGCAATCAATATGTCTTTTTCCCTTTCCCGCAGGAAATCAGCAACCTCGTCGGCAACATTAATGGCACGCACCTTGATTTCTTCCTGGGATTTTTGATCCAGAACGGTAACTGCCCGCTTCCTTGATGTGTCCCCCAATTGAAAAATGCCGTTGGCTATAAGAAAAGACATCAACAATAAGGGGATTACGATAAGCAGGAAGAAGACTCTCGCTACGGTAAAAAACTGCTTATCTCTTTTAGTTTCTGGCATTTCTTCTCCCCCTCCAACTTTCTGTTAATTTTTTAAGCCAATTACCTGTTGCCTGTTAACCAAAAAAATAACCTACGAAGGGGTTTGCGTAGAGAAGCACAAGAGAAACGACCAGCGCATATATGGCAATCGATTCGGCCATGGCCATACCGACAAGCATGGTCATCATGATCTTCCCCTGCACTCCCGGGTTTCTTCCGACAGCCGTACATGCCCCGCTGGCAGCGGTCCCGATCCCTAAACCCGACCCAACAGCCCCCACACCGATAGCTATACCGGCCGCGATCATGGCGCCCACTGCAAATATGGCCTTCGCATAGGACTCACCATCGGGAATAGCCTCAGCTGCATGGGCTATCTGTGAAGACATCAGAAGAACCGTCATTGTTGAAAATAGAGTAAATAACCTTTTTCCAGACCTTCGTAACATGTTTTTCTCCTTTCCTCATCAATTATTTTTCGTCGTGTATGACAGTACTGGAAATACCTCATAATTTGCGTGCTCATAAGTGCAACAGGCGTGCCATAGATTTTCAAATAACAGATTCCCCCTTTAACTCCCCACAATCATTATTTTCTTGCCTGCCAAACATGTCTGCTCTCCACGCCACATTGCGATATCCGGTTTAACGTTTTATTCAACCTCAGCCATAAATTGAACAAAAGATAGAACACGTTCGCGGTGTGGCGGCACCTCGCTGCAGGACATGTCAAGATTGAACAGGATAAGAGAAAAGCAGGCATAGATTCTATTTGTGAGCATCAAAACTCTGTTAAAAAAATCAACAACATGATATAGAGGGTGCGGAAAGATTTATTGATAATCGATAACAAAATCCGTCATATAACTGGATTTTGAAAGGCAAGGTAAAAATTGAAGACTGAAATCAGGTTTAATAATGCATGAAATCCTGACCATAGCAACATATCTGGTTGCCTGGCTCATCTGTAAATGGGTCATTGGGATAGAGAGCGGCTTAATCAAATTGATCATTTCATTGAGCGCTGCCGTATCGGTCTATGCGCTGATTGCCGTCAAAAACTATAAAGACCAGAAAAACAAGGGCGGCGAACCTTAAAATCTTTTCTTTAATAAGAAATGAAGAGTACAATTGATATAATAGAAACTGACGAAGGAAAAAATCTTAGAGCATTTAACATGAAGCTTCCGATCTGGATTTCCACGCTTTTAGTTATATCATTGATTGTCATGCTGGCGCTAACGGTTAACCACTCTTTGGAAAAGGATATGGCAAGTCAGTTCGGCAGGCAACAACTGACGATTGCAAAGGGTGTCGCCTTAGGGATCGAAGATCTCATCGCCAGCATAGAAAATAGCACTGTGTTATTGTCCAGACTCTCTTTAGAAAAAGAGACAGATACGGATATGGCAGGAAAAATCATGCCGTCCATCTATGGCAACCTGCTGGGAAAGGTCAGGTTTATTGCCAAGGTGGATGACAGGGGGATGATTCAATCTTTTTATCCCCCCCACGCAAGGGAAACGATCGACAAAAGCCTTATACGACAGGCGATAAAAGAGATTGAGAAACCCTATATCTATCATGCGGATCTCACCGAAGCAGAACATGAATCAGCAGATGACGGTTCGACCAAATCGATAGTAATCAGCATACCAACGAAGAATAGAGCGGGTAAGGTTACCGGCGTGATTATTACCGCCCTGTCCTTGGATAAGATCATTGACCGCTTTGCCACCCCGGAAGATGATGGTGTGACAAGTGATTTATGGATGATGGATAACTCAGGTTTTTTCATAATACATCCAAACCATCAACTGATCGGGGAAGATGTAAAATCCCTCACCGGCATCGATGGTAATAAAGGCGCGAATCTGAAAGAAGTGTTCCTTGCGGGAGAGGAGGGATATGGAGAATACAGCTTAAAAAACGAGAAAGGCGATAGCGAGAAGAGAATTGTAGCCTATGCGCCTGTTAATGTGGGCACAGAGCTCTTCTCTGTTGCTGTTTCCACCCCCTATGGAACTGTCATTTCATTATTAAGGAAGGCCTTTATCAACATTTTGATCGGCGCTATGGCCCTGATTATAGCGGTGATAATAACGGCTATATTGATGGCCCATGCAGGTGCACGGCAATTACGACTCAAAGGAGAATTAAAACACCTCAAAGAGAAACAGGAGTGGCAGGATAAACTTATCGAGGAACATAAAACAATAGCGGGGATCATCGAGGGGTCTCCCATCCCCACCTTTATTTTGAATAGAGACCATACGATCCTTTACTGGAACAAGGCCTGCAGCAAATTGACGGGATACGATGCCGACGAAATGGTGGGCACCGATAAACACTACCTCCCCTTTTACGGCCAGGAAAGGCCGGTCATTGCGCAGCACATAATTGACAGTGACTTCGAGGGACTGAATAAATATTACGGGACCAAGGGAATAAAAAAATCGGAAATAGTGGATGGCGCATATGAAGCGTGGGATTTATTTAAAAATCTGGGCGGGAAAAGTCGACATCTCTACTTTTTGGCAGCGCCGATTTATGACAAAAACGGGGAAATAATAGCGGCCATTGAGACACTTCAGGACATATCTGAGGAAATAATATTGGCAAATGACCTTAAAGAATACACAGAATCTCTCCGGGATGAATTGGCCTTAAACATAAATCTAAGGAAAGAAATCGAGGAATTATATGACTACCTGCAGTCCATGGTAAGGAGTTTACCGGCAAAATTCTTCGATATCGGAAGCGACGGGATTATCCGTTATGTGTCTTCAGATATAAAGAAAAAGAATAAAGAAGGGTCAACCACGATAAGGGGGAAACATTTTCTGGAATTGGTTGATCCTGAAAACAGGGAACTGGTAATTTCAAAATGGGAAGACGCAAAACGGGGAATCTATACCCCTTATGAAATAGAGTCGAGGGCAAAAGATAATTCAAGAAGACACTTACTCCTGTCGGCGCACCCAATGAAAGAACTGGATCGGCTTCTCTTTGTGCAGAGAGACATTACCGGGTTCAAGGCCCTGGAAAACAAATTATATGAGAGCCGGAAACTTGCCGCCGTGGGTCAGTTGTCCGCCGGGATAGCACACGAAGTGAGAAACCCCCTCTCCTCTATAAAAATGAGCCTCCAGATCCTTGAAAAAAGGATGAACCCATCGGGAAATAACCTGAAAAGATTCAAGATCGCCATGCGAGAGGTGGATCACCTGGAAAAGCTGGTCAACGACATCCTTATTTATGCGCGGCCGTCGCCTCCAAAAATGGAACAGTCAGATATCCGAAAAATTCTTGAACACGCGCTGGAAATGACGGAAAAGGCGAGGGTCGAAAAAGAGATTCATGTCCAAATAAATTTTGACGAAAATGCTCCACCGATCACAGTTGACCGGGCAATGATGGAACATGTGTTTATCAACACCTGCCACAATGCGATAGATGCTATGGTTTCCAAGGGAAACCTCACGATATCAACGAAGTTCGAGGGTAAGGGCACGCAATCGGCAATAGTGGAGATTAGTGATAACGGCTGCGGCATCGATGCGGAGGATCTGCCCCATCTCTTCGACCCTTTCTTTACAAGGAAGAAGTACGGCACAGGTCTGGGACTCACGCAGGTCAAAAAGATCATAGACATGCATCAGGGATCGATTAAAATATCGAGTAAAAGAGATAAGGGAACCACGGTTACCGTCACCATTCCGGTCAACCAGGAAAATGTAGCGAGTGAGCGCATTGCTCAAAGAAATTGAGAGGAACAATAAAATGTCAAGTATCCTGATTATCGATGAT
>JAUVXT010000284.1 GCA_030603465.1 Deltaproteobacteria bacterium | reverse complement strand
ACAAGACCTCTCATTACAGCGTTCCCTACGCGGAAAAGGAAGTTAGAAGCCAGGCTATGGCCTTTTTATCACAGAAACCATATCTTCTCGGGCTCTATTTGGGAAACGGAAAGTATCATCTTTAACCAGCGATTTTTTGCCGGGGAAAAAAGAACTACAAATCGCTAAGACTTGCCCCATAAATCCCAAGCAATATCTTCGATTTCCAGATCTTTCAAGGTGTCGGGAAGCGGTCTTCCTTCTTCATTCCAGCCCATTAACTGGTAGTACATTCTCACCATTTTTGCGAAATGGGGAGCAATGTCTTGCCCCTTTGCCGGACCATCTTTGGGTACCGAGCCGTACCGCGATGAGGGCCTGTCTAGTTCGCCCGTTATGCCGCTTCTGATATTGTAGGCTCGCATTGTGTTGATCGCTCTTCGCCCCACTTGCATGCCCTCATCGAAATCAAAATCCCACCCCATAGCAGCAGATATGGCCGCCGACAGAAGCCGAACGTCGGTTCTCGTGTTAAATCGGCATGTTACCGTAGAATCCTCTAGTTGCATGGAACCCTTCGCCTTCGCCTCAAGCTTGGCTATAAAATCAGGATCAAAGGGATGTAATTTCTGGGGAAGCCCAAACTGAGTCAGGTCAAGTCGCTTTATTAAATCGCTTTCCAAAGCTCCCGATTCCGAAATACAGGTATCAAACATTTCTGTCCAGCGACCGCGGTGATCATGCCCTCGAGGCGTATTCCCTTTCAGGGTATAGATGCCGATATCTTCGGCCCCTCTCCCAATTTTCCTGACTGTCTCCTTAACGCCATCGGCAACCAAATCGCCGACACCTTCTCGCATCGCAATTTTAAACAGCAGATTACGGACAGATTCAACATTACCCCATGTCAAATCCAAACCATCGAGTTCTTCTGACGTGACAATTCCCTTCTCGAACAACTCCATCATACAGGAACAGGTCCAACCGGCTTCATTGACATCTAATCCCAGTCTGTCCACCAGATTAGACAGCATCATAACAGAGGCGATATCATTGATTCCCAAATTGGGGCCAAAGGCCGACATCTGTTCGTACTCCGGTTCCTCCACCGTCATCCCCTTATAGGGACCCTCCGTTATCGTCATAACCTGACAGTGGTTATTCGGGCAGACCCAACAGGGGCGAAGGCGCTTTGGTTCAAAGTGTTCAGTCATGTAAGAACCACTGAACTTGTCGAATTGCTCCTTTTCAATATCCCATATATTAGTCGTGTAATTCCTTATCGGAAGCATTCCGGCCTTATAGTTGTTGTGAATGCCATTTAATGTTCCAAAATAATGTATCCCGGCTTTATCGATTTTTACTGTATCGATGACGCTTTTCACCAATTTTTTGAAAGTTTCTCTGTCATGTACGGGAACAGGCTTTGTTCCCTTTTCTACAACCACAGCTTTCAGCTTCTTGCTCCCCATTACGGCCCCGACACCATTGTGCATGGCCGTATGCCCCTTATCAATGATAATCCCCGACCATTTTACAAGATTCTCACCGGCGGGACCAATGGAAAGAACACTGATGTCACTCTCCTTCTTGGCAAGATCTGCAGTCAAGGTATCGACTGTTTCCCATGTATCGCGTCCACACAAATGTTCCGCATCTGAAAGTCGTGCCTTCCCATCTTTATCCACCACAAGGTACTGCCATTTCTCGCCGGCGCCCTCAACAATGATGCCCAGGAGTCCACAACGCTTCAGATTCGCTCCAAATACACCCTGCGCCTGTGTTGCCGCGCCCCCGCCGGTCAGAGCGCCTTTGGCACATATCGTTATTCCCCCTGATCCCGGAATAGAGGTCCCGGAGAGAACTCCGCCGAAAAGCATGAGACGATTTTCTGGAGAATGCCACGGCACATCAGTTGGCACCTCTTCATAGAGATATTTTGCCGCAAGCGCGTAACCACCGATGTGTTTCCGGAGTACGACATCATCGATCGGTTCATGCGTAATAACTCCATTAGACAGATCAACGCGTAAAACCCCTAACCCGCCACTATTGCGTAGAGACATATAAATCACCACCTTAAATGAATTGTTTTTATTAATGCATATTATTCAGACAAAATCAATTGCTCGAATATTCATCATTATCTTTACCTCTTTCGCATTTAAGTTGATGAACCGTTGCATAAATACCTTTATTACTAAAGAACCTTCTCTTTTAAAAAAGGATTTGATTATAAGGAAGCCCTGCCGGGCCGGACAGCACGTCGCTTAATGAACGGTTATGTCTATGTTCCGGAAAGACATTTTAAATAGAAGGAGACTTGTTTGGTCGCACAGATATGGCAAGGGGCGGGCAAGGGGCCCGCCCAGGTAGTGGTTAAACCGCGGCTAAGGTCTTCTCCGTGTCTACCACAACCCGACCATCTGTCGGCTCTACTATTGAATTGAGGCACCGCAAGCGGGTAGATTTCCCGCTTCCGGACAGCCCCATGATCACAAAGACCTCACCCTCCCTTATCTCGATGTCAGTCTCGCGCACCGCGATTGTGCAACGGAGTGAGGCGGCTATGGTATCTCGGTCTGAAAGTGATGCATTCATTACCTTTTCCGAAGATTTTCCACACTTTTTCGCATAGAATTTTTTGCATTTTTTCCACCGTACTACTTTTATCTAAGACAATAGTTATGAAAACGGCAGGAGATGATTAATGATGGGTTAATTAATGACAGATATCACTACTGTCCGGTTAAAAGTTTAACGACATGACATAATACTTTGATATTAAATAGATAATTAAC
Organism: Deltaproteobacteria bacterium; assembly: GCA_030603465.1. Taxonomy (GTDB): domain Bacteria; phylum Desulfobacterota; class Syntrophia; order Syntrophales; family UBA2210; genus JAFGPZ01. Next base: position 75 of record JAUVXT010000284.1, on the reverse strand, counting down.
TATTTTCATTTTTTCCGATTTGAAAATTTACATAATTGATCCTGAGTTATACGCTTCCCCCAAATTTCGGAGGAG
>JAUVXT010000268.1 GCA_030603465.1 Deltaproteobacteria bacterium | reverse complement strand
CCCTGGTACCCCAGAAGGTAATCTTCATTGTATCCTTCAGGACGCGATCTATCTCTTCCACCAGCAAAGAATTGCTGATCGGCTTAACGATATAGGCATCGGCACCTTCTTCGAAGGCCCTTTTATAATCGAACTCGAATTTCTTTGCAGTAACGACTATCGTCTTCAGGGAACTTAATTCTTCGCGGCCTTTAATCTCGCCCAAGAGAGTAACTCCATCCATTTTAGGCATCATAATATCCAACAGGACGACATGGGGCTGAAAATCCATTATTTCATCAATGGCAAGGGAGCTGTCCTGTAGTGTATGGACAAGAAAGTCCTCTTTAGTCAAAAGACTCTCTATCGACGCAAGGGAATCCCTGTCATCGTCTATAACCAATACCCTTTTCCTCATAATGGAAGAGCCCCTCCTAGTAGAAATAAGTTATTAACCTCTATCAGAAACGATGTGCACGAAAAACTTTCACTGTGTTATCTTAATGATTATAAAGAGTTTTTATCTCTGGTAAATGTTTCCTAAATGCAAGATATCACCTATTTTCATTCTAAAGTCAATAATATATGCCGGAAAAAGATTTTGAAGTTCCCCGCCCAATTACCGGACACCATAATTCCCCATAAATTGATATTTATCACGTAGTCTGGTAGCTTATATATCCAGATAAGACGACCCGAGCGAGGCGCGAAAGGGACTACAGTATCATTATAAATGGCACCGGTCATGCCTTTTTAAGGGAGCTGCTCGGTTGCGGTTGCAACCGTTGCGCCAACAAGGACCATGTGGCAAACACCTCCGTATCAATTATTGGAAGGGATGAAAAAGCAACGGCATCGCGTGGCATGCATTGATCGATGTCGGCCTCGGCGTTGTCACCAGCCTTTGCAACTTTTTCACACCCGAAGAAGTCCCCCTCGACTGGCTCCTCTTTACACGCTGCTACCCGGATCACAGCCTGGACCTGAACAGGCTCTGTGAAACATTGAGAAGATCCTCTCGCGCGAGAGGGGAAAAGTTTAACAGAATATCTGCCTGGTGCAGGAATGGCACGGGACAATGGCTGCAAAAAAACTATTCCTACGAGTGGTATCGTTGTTTAAGTCCCCGGCAGACGTTCCTGATTCACCTCAGTGGACACGAAGCGGGAAAAGACGCCGGCGGATGGGGCTGGCGTGATGAAAAATGGGAAGAAGAGGCTCAACAGGTATGGCAGGCAGAGGCTCTGCCCGGATCTGTACATATCCCCTCTATCGAGGAAGAATTTCCCATGTAGAAGAAATTTTAACGGTCTGTTGCGCTAATAATTCTTTTTAAACGGACATTGCAGCGCTTTTTATTAATAAACAATGGTCTTCAAGCGAGAAAATCTGACTTTATGCGAGTACATCAAATTTAGTATTGTCATTATAGCTTTTCTTATACTAGAATAACGTGGCATACCAAAACAATAATATGACTCGGGAAATAGTTATAAAATGAAAAGATGTTTTATCGCCATATTAATTGTTTTCGTTTTGACATCTCCAGTTATAGCATCCACCTTTCTGTCAAACGATCCCATGGACACATTCGGAGACCTGGTAAAGAGAGACAAGGGGCTGTCCCTTCAGGAAAAGGAACAATGGATTTCCCTCGCCCGTCAACAGATTCGGGATACACACTTCTCCTTTGATTACGGACGGACAGTTTACCAGATATTTTCTCAGGCAAAGTTTGATGAAGTCGATATGGAAAGGGCTTCCCGGGTGGCCTACAATTCCGTCATAGCGATTGAACGGGGTGGTCCGGAAAGGGAGGTTGTTGATCTTGCCCTCTTTGCCTTCTCGGTAGACCTGACACCGGAAGAGATAGGCCTTTACGCCGAAACAACGCAAAAAAACAATATCGCAGGGGTGCCTCTACATGTCACACAGGAAATGATTCGAGGTGCCAAAGAAGAAAGTTGGAACAAATTTACTTTTTCCACCATAATGAATGGACTGATAAAGGCGGCGGCGGAGAGGTTAGATGTGGAAAAGGTTGCCCTCTATATGCTCATCTCCGTTGCTCAGAGACTTGGAACTCCGGATCAGATAGTGCGGGATGCCCTTGTGGACGCGAGAAAGAGAAAGGAAACGAAGGTGCCGGAAGGAAAAACGAAAAAGGGACCTGCAACGAAGACTCCGGCAATACCCACGGTGGCCCTCAATTATGACAGGTTTAAGGCCTCTATAGAATCCTTCCTCGGCACACCTTATCTATGGGGAGGCAATACCCGCAGGGGCGTGGATTGTTCCGGTTTTACCAGGCTTGTCATGAAGGAGAACGGATACAGCATTCCCCGCGTCAGCCGCGACCAGGCCAGGGTGGGGACCTCCGTATATGAAAACGATCTTGGCCTGGGAGACCTCCTCTTTTTTGACACCAGAGGGGCGGGAAGGGTCACCCATGTAGGCATTTACCTGGGTGGTAATCTCCTCGTACACGCCTCCTCCAGCAAGGGAGTTAAACTGGTACTTTTCAGCGATAGATATTTCCGGTCACGATTCCTGTCCGCAAGAAGGATCGTCAGATATTCAGAATGATGTACTCACAAAAAGTCTGCTTTTCTCGCATGAAGACCCTTTTGAGAAAAAGACTTTTTGCGGGTGCGCCAAAAAGAACTCCGGGGAAAGATCGGTTTACTGCAACCGGAAAGACGGTAAATTTGTGACCACATTCGAAGAAATATTTGAGCAGGCAGCGCTGGAAATGGGCATAGAGCTCTCGGATAGAGAATGTGCCCTGTTCAACAAATACTACCGGGAAATTCTACTGTGGAATGAAAAGATTTCCCTTGTCTCTATAAAGTCTCCCATCGATATCCCGATAAAGCACTTTATAGACTCCCTGACCGTGGCAAAACTTATAGAAAAAGATAACGCGAAGCTCCTCGACATTGGTGCGGGCGCGGGATTCCCCGGCATTCCGCTCAAGATCATAATGAGATCGCTAAAGATTACCCTTGTCGAGGCATATCGCAAGAAGGCTTCGTTCCTGAAAAATGTAGCAAGGAAACTGGATTTCACCGATACCATCATTCTTAATGAGAGAATCGAACATTTAAAAGAGGATAAGAAACAACGGGGAATGTATGACGTCGTTATATCCAGAGCCACCTTCAATCTATCGCAATACCTTGCGATGGGTGCCCCCTTTCTCTCCGAAGAGGGAATGCTGATTGCGATGAAAGGAAAAGGTATAGACGCCGAGTTTGAAGGCACCGACGAAATAGCCCGTAAAGGAGGCATTAAAC
>JAUVXT010000109.1 GCA_030603465.1 Deltaproteobacteria bacterium | reverse complement strand
ATCGACCAGCATGAGACAGTACAGATTTTGTGTGTCGGTTCTCTTACTTAAGGGCTCTATGAAAAATCCGTTATCTTTCGCCGTCTGATACACATCGATGCCACAACCTTCCATGGAAGGCCTGGCCTTGTATTTAAAATTACAGTCTTCTCCGCTCAGTTTGTTGCACTCTTTGCAAAGATGGCAGGGGCCGGCCAGGAATACAAACGCCTTGTAGTGTCCATCCTTGAACATCTCGCCTTCCATATCGACGAGCATCTCATAGTAGTTTTTGGTATTCGACCATCGTTCCGGTGATTTGGCAGCCTCCCTGTGAAACAGTATGGCACGAGTGTATGAATCGAGTATGGAACGGGTTGCCTCCGGCGTTGGGGTATCGGGGGGACAGCAGTATCCCCGATTATAACCGGGGCAGCCGAACTGGCATTTCAGACGCACCCATCCCGCTGTTACAACACTCCCCGGTTCTATCTGCCTTGCATGGGTGGCACCCATTTCGACCGCTTTCGCGCAATATGCACCTAAATCTTGTTTAGTCATGATTTGTCGCCCTCGTTTCGTCTTTCAGTTTGCGGTACATCTCATATGTAAGTTTCTCACTCCGGCAGGGGAGGAGGGTATTGTTTTGAAATAACGGTTCTTTGCAGATATCGTAGGGAGACACTGAAATCGATTCCTCCCAGAGAGATATTCCAGGAATGGGTGAATATTCCGCAATAACGGGTCTTGCGCCAAGAGATTTTATGAAAGAGATGCTTTCATGTACCTCCGCAGCCAATTGTCCAGGCAGGCCGCAGAGGATATAGACACCGATGTCTCGGGATCGGTAGCCGGCGTTATTGAGGTGTCCAATTGCCGCCGTTGTTTCCTCGTTTGTGATCTTTCCACCGGTTTCCACCTGTCTTTGAATACTGGATGTTTCGAAACCGAAGCGAATAGTTCTGAAGCCTGCCTGAAACATCAGACGGCTTACTTCGTGTGTTATTTCCCTGAGATGCAGGCCATTGGGACAGTGAAAGCTCACATTCAGGTCCCTTCTCAATATCTCCTTCAGCATGGGAATAGCCCGATTCGTGGAATCGACGAGAAAGGCGTCATCGTAAATGGAGAAGTTTTTTACACCATATTTTATGTTCCAGAATTCTATTTCATCCACCACTTTCATAGGATCACGGACCCTGAAACCATCATTCAGGAGGTGAGACGCGCAGTATGTGCAATCGAAGGGGCATCCGCGCGATGTCATTATGGGAATCTGGTCTATAGTGGAAAGGAGGTCATAGGCAGGGTAGGGGTAGGAATCGAGATTGTTGAAATCGGGCATGAAATGCGAAAGATCACACAAATCGTGTATATGTTTTTCACCTTCACCCGTTATGACGATATCGGCGCCCGAATATTGTCTCGCATGATCCCTGCAAAGGGTGGCATAGTTTCCCCCCAGGACAATGGCGCTGTCCGGATAGATTTGCCGGGCAATACTGATTGCTTCAAAAACCCCCGGATACCAGTATGTCATCATGGATGTCACGAATATCAGATCCGGCTTTCCACCTTCGGTGAGTTCTTTTTTGAATATTCGCGGAGTTATGCCGTACCGGTTATATCTGCGGGGAAAATCCCTTAACCGGTCTGGTTTATCCATGGCCTCTTTTGGATATTTGCCATTACCCCATGGCTGCCTTTTCGGCGATTTGATCCGTGGTTCATGTTTCATCTCACGGTGACAGGGATTTAAACAATCGATGAATGTTATATCGTGTCCGTTTTTTCTCAAAATAGACGCGAGATATAAGAGCCCGATTGGCTTCGACCAGAAGTCATAGGCCGCAAAGTCGTGTATCCAAGGATTGATCAGACATATTTTTTTCGTCATGATAAATTATCTGTGGAAGGTAACAGGACCGGTATCAACTGTGCATTAAATTATCATTCCGCTTTTTCAAGAATCCGTTTTACCCTTAAGAGAAAAACATCCTTTTTGACAGGTTTTCTGGTGTAATCGGATGCGCCCAACCTTTTCCCGCCATAACTACATCGTAACCGCAATGTGTATTTTTAACAGAGGGTATATTAACGGTCAAGGTAAAATATGAATCACAACCACCAATCCGTCTACGCAAATGGGTCTTTCTCCCTATCCACGCTACAAGAAAAATCTTTCGAATTCTGCAATTAATTACAAAAGACTTGACAAAACATTCAAATAGTCATAGTTACACCAGATTTTGAACTGAACGAAAAAAAATGAACAATTTCCTTACCAATCGGAGATTACCCGCACCAAGGTGCGGGGAGCTTCAATGAGTAAAATTCACGATAGAATCAGAGGACAGTAATTTATATGAAGATCGGACTTCTGGGATTGCCGAATTCCGGCAAGACAACAATATTTAACGCGCTTACAAAATCGGAGGCGGAAGTCACCGCCTACGCGAACAATAAGGCAGAACCGAATATAGCTATCGTCGATGTCGGCGATGAACGGATCAACACCCTCTCGGATATGTATAAACCGAAAAAGACGACCTATGCCACCATAGAGCTCGTCGATTTTATCGGTTTTGCCAAGGGATCCGCCCGTGAAGGGAGTATCTCCAGCGCTCAGATGAGCCTTATAAAGACAATGGATGCCATTGCCCTGGTGGCTCGAAACTTTTCCGATGATCTCATGGGAAATCCCACACCCTGTACTGATATAGAGACGATCGACACGGAACTCCTTCTGTCCGATTTGATAGTTGCGGAAAACAGACTTGAACGTATCGCGTGGAATTTCACGAGGGGAAAGAAAACGACCGAACTGGAAAGTGAAGAGCGGGTACTCAGGAAGATTCAGGAAGAATTAAACAATAACCGCCATATCAGTGATCTGGACTTAAATAGCGAGGAAGAACGTCTTATCGGCGGCTTTCAGTTCGTAACGAAAAAACCGTTGTTTGTCATTCTCAACTCCGGTGAGGACAATTTCGGCCACAATGATAAAATAATCGAAGATTTGAGGAGAAAATACAAGATTATAGAATTTTCCGGAAATTTTGAAATGGAGCTATCGCGTTTCAGCAGCGACGAAGAGACCAGGCTTTTCATGGAAGACATGGGTATAACAGAATCGGCCCATAACCGCCTTACCTGTTTTGCATATGAAATGCTCGGTTATATAAGTTTCATCACAGTTGGAACCGATGAGGTAAGAGCTTGGGCAATCCACAATGGTGACACAGCGGTAGAGGCTGCCGGGACGATCCATTCAGATCTTTCCCGTGGATTTATCCGCGCCGAATGTTTTTCCTGCGATGATCTCATCGAATATGGTTCCGAAAAGGGCGTGCGTGACGGCGGCCATTTTCACCTGGAAGGGAAGGGCTACAAAGTTAAAGACGGAGACATCCTCAATATTCGCTTCAGCGTGTAGGCCCATCATTAATTTTACAGTCCATCATATCTTCAGTCCAAACCGGAAGCAATTTTTCTGTTTCCTTCTATTGACAAAATCCCGTGGACGACATAGATTAACAGTCATCATAAACCAGAAATGCATAATGTTGAGTTATGTTGTTGTTGCCGAAGGCGTTTAAAACAGATTTGTTGTCCGCTTGTAGGGCCTGTTCCCCGAACAGGCCGTGGACTTTTCACAAAGCCATCAACAGTAATGTATGGTTTAAATTCTAATACCGAGGAGAAAATAAAATGGCTTTAATTACGATTTCGAGACACAAAGGATGCGGAGGATTGGAAATTGCGAGAACCGTTGCGAAAGAAATGGATCTTGTATTGTACGATGACGCGAGGCTGAGGGACGAGGCCCTTCAGATGGGGCTGAAAGCCGACGAACTGAAAGGGTTTGACACGAAAGCCCCCGGTTTTTTTGACAGAATTATGAGAACTGAGCCACAGTTATATCTGGATCTGATGGCCTCGGTAATTTATGAAGTGGCGAAAAGGTGCCACGGCGTCATCGTGGGTCATGGGAGCCAGAAACTCTTAAGGGATTTCGACTGCGCTCTGCATGTGCACATCTATGGATCGATGAAGAAAAGAATAGCCCATATGATGGATCAGCAGGGATTGAGTCCGGAAGCGGCAGAAAAATTAATAACCAAAAGCGACAACAAACGAAAGGCGTACATCAGGTATACCTTTCATGAAGATTGGGACAGTCCCAGGTTATACGATATTATTATAAACCGTGACAAGATGTCACCCGATACGGCAGCCAATATAATAATTGAAGCCGCGCGATCGGAAGAGATAGGTGAGTGCGGATCCAAGGCTTCTGAATCGATGGAAAGGCTCGCTCTTGTTAAAAAGATAGAGGCAGAGGCCCTGAGAAACAACTTCAATATAAACCTGCTGCACATTGAAGTTCCGGAAAAGGGCATCGTTCACGTGTGGGGCTATACGGAAACGCAGGAAGAAATGGCGCGGTTCAAGGGGGTCATTAAACAAATCCCGAATGTTGTAAGCGTTAAGTACGATGTTTCAGTAATGGATGTAGCAGGTGATTAAAAGATATTACTCTTTTGCAGCCGTATTGCAGCGATTCATCGAACTGTAGTCCGGCTGTCGGGGATGCATATGTACGAGAAAAGTGTGAAGCTCCCCGCAGCAAGCTGCGGGGAATCTCCGACTGGTAAGGAAAATATTTATTTTTATTCGCTCGCGAACCCCGCCGCAAGCAGCGGGGAATGCGCTCGCTGTTCAGTTCAAATGTTGAGACCTGACCCCGACAGGAGTCTTGAAATATCCATGTCCTTCTCTTCCCACAGAGAATTGAGCCATTCATGAAAATCATCACGATATTTGCTGTTGGCGAAATAATCTCCCAGGAGATTCTCGTGAACGGGAATAGATTCAACTCTTACCTTTACCTCATATGCCTTTCCGCATAAGAATTTCCAAAATCCCCTGGCGCCCTCAGGGTAGGCGATAGTCACATTGAGGATGTGGTTCAATTGTTCTCCCATTGCGGAAAGGGTAAAGGCAATTCCGCCTGCCTTTGGCCGCAAAAGATTCTTGTAGGGTGATTGCTGTTTGCTGTGCTTTGCGCGTGCAAATCGCGTCCCTTCAACAAAATTCATTATCGACACCGGGACCCTTATAAGCTTCTTGCAGGCCTTTTTCGTGGTTTCCAGGTCTTTTCCCTTCAGATGCGGGTTCTTTTCGAGGAATCGTCTGGAATATCGTTTCATAAAGGGCATATCGAGCGCCCACCAGGTAAGTCCCAGAAAGGGCACCCAGAATAATTCTTTCTTGATGAAGAACTTCAGAAAAGGGATTTTGCCGTGAAAAACCTTCTGTAAAACGAGTATGTCCAGCCACGACTGATGATTGGATATTACAAGATACCAGTCCTTTTTCTTCAGAGTATCCGTTCCGATCACATCAAGAGTCAGTTTGTCCGTCAGCCAGATATTGAAACTGTTACAGGCCACCCAGGAATTGGCAAAGTTGTTCTGCAGACCGCCGCAAAATGTGCGAAAGCCCGAAATGGGAATAACAAATTTGATAATGGCAAGGGTAAAAATAGGCACAAACCAGAAAAGAGTATTAATAGCGTATAGCCCGAGTGAAATTACTCCACGTATCGGGGCGGGCAAAAAACTGAGCATGTGTATTCTCCTTAACCTCCCATCAATGCTTGACTTATCCGGCAATTATTTTTCTGTAATACCGGATTCTACCGCGAATAAAAAACGAAAATCATTTCCTTAACAGCTTTGCTACCCCGACAAGTCGAGTTTATAATGGAAAGTAACTTGTTGTGTAGCGTGGGGCCTCTGTGCCCCACAGATATATTGCCCAAGGGCAACGCTACAAAACATTTGCAAATTTAAGTTACTTGAAAGTCGGAGCTTTCCGGCAGCTTGCCGCAGGAAGCTGCAATGTTATGCATAATTTATGCATCGTAATAAAAATGTCAAATAACAGAAACGGTACATGTCAAATGTTGAGACCTGACCCCGCTATTGCTTTTTCGGAATAAGATCATGCCACAGATATCGACGAATCTGTTCTTCCGATGTCAGTTCTTCAGGGGGTGTTTGGGAGTTTTTGTCGCGGTACAACTCGTTGTCGGCCTTCAGGAGCAGGTTATTCACATCATCTTTGCCGGATGCGTGAACGCCGATACTTACACCCAGTTTCAGACCGGGAATCAGTTGTTGCGCGTTCCATTGTTCGATCAGCGTTCTTATCCGGTCCGCCAGTTTATGACCTTCCCCCTCAGCGGAAAGGGGCATAATGATTACAAACTCATCTCCTCCGAACCGGGCGAGGATATCGGAATCACGCACTGAAGATTTGAGAATATCGGCGACCGATCGCAGAACTTTATCGCCAGTCAGATGTCCGTAAGTGTCATTAATTTTTTTAAATCCGTCAACGTCTATCATGAGCATGCAGATTGTATGATTATAGCGTATTACCCGTTTCTTTTCGCGGTGCAGCATTTCATTGAAATAAAGACGATTGTTTATTCCGGTAAGAGCGTCGATCATGGACATTTCCTTGACCTTCTGATGCAGGAACGCGTTTTCCGCGGCAATTCCGGTGAATGTGCCGATTGAAGACAGAATCTTCATGTCAACTTCGGTGAATGTCTCTTCCGATGGTGTTATCTCTGCTGCGGAAGAAACAGAACCATCAGAATCATATTTGAGGGAAGGGGGGACGATCTTGTTGATGAGTTCTATGGCGCCCACAACGCGGTTACTGCCATTCAGCAAGGGAACGCAAATTACCGATCGTGTGGTGAATCCAAGGATCTTATCCATCCGTGGGCTGAAGCGGGGGTCGTTTTGCGCGTCCTCGACTACCACCGGTTTCCCATTCTGGCAAACCCACCCCACAATCCCTTCACCATTCTCTATGTATATTTTTTTCAGTTTGCTCGCATTGCCGCCCATGGCAATCTCAAATCTCAATCGTCCGGTATTCTCTTCCATCAATAGAAGCGACCAGTTCCTGGGGGAAAAGTAATCTCCGATGATCTTCATAACCCTCTTGAAGACCTCTTTAGGATTAAGGGATGACGTAATCACCGTTCCTATATTGCAAAAAATTTCTGCCTGGCGTTTAATCATCAGATCTTCCTCCTTGATGTTTTGAAAAGGACGTAAAAACGGATCAACTTCACAGTTGCTTTTACTATCAAAATATATTCTACGCAAGCGTAATTATGAGGAATTTCCCGGGGTCGAACTTCCGGGGGCAGATTTCGACATCGGACATCCGCGTTGTCTGTCAATAACTATGTATACTGTTGTACCCTCTATGGCTCATGCCACGACCAGCCTATGCGATGGGAGCAGGTTCCTGAGGACATTCACTCTGTGGATCGATGCCGCCTGGTAAAAACTATATATGTCGGAATCGATGGCTGTACTTGAATCCTCGTTTTCCTTTAAATTGTCTCGCTGATTGTGCCAGGCATCTTCATTATAGTCCGGAAGATCTTCAGATCCTGTGCCAAACAATTCACCCCCGAAAGCGGCATCCTTCCAGGTTTGAATACGGCCCCGCTTGTCTGCCTGAGTATTCAGAATCTTAACGACTAAATCCTTTATAGATGGAAAGTCTTTGTAGGAATCATCTTCCTCAAAATCGGGGCGTTTTCGTGCGACTTCTCTGAACATTGCGTGGAGCGCTTCGCAGGCCTCTAAAAATGTCTGCGGGTTATCCCTCAGGGGACACCGTTCTTTTGCCTCTTCATACTTAAAGTTCCACTTTAAGAAAGGCCGGTCCGGAAAAGTCACCGCAGCCCCATGACCCAATGCTCCGGAGAGTGTTTCGGCAACCCAGGACTTGATATTATCCATGAAATCCTCTCCGGGATAGTTTTCTTTGAATTTCCTCTCTTTATCACGGATATACACTTCCATATCGCTTTCAAGTTCAACGAACTGAAAACTGTCATTCACGAGCCTGTTTTGTCGTGAGCTAACGCCGGAAAAACCATAATGTGAAAATGTATCCGCGTAAACATGGGCGGTTATACCGATAAGGGGAAGGGCATAGGGCTGCTCGCAAAGAGACAGGTTGAACTTGACCATTTCTCTTGCGATGGCGCTGTCTTTTTGACAGACCAGCCTGGCCGTGTATGAATCTCCCTCATTCCCGGGAAGAAAATGAAATGGCACCCATATCTGCCGCTGATCCTCTTTATCAATATTCTTGATCTGGTAAGCGTGGTGGGCTGTCGCCTCAACGTCCATGCGGCCGCCATCCCTGAAATTGACGTTTTCTTTTCCGGCGTTGTCATCGACAAATTGAGACGCAGTCGCAATTATTCGTGAGGCTTTTTTTTAACAGTTGCAGTGGTGTTCCCCTTCGCAAATCGTTGTATACATTGAACCGCTCTTTGGAAATTT
>JAUVXT010000110.1 GCA_030603465.1 Deltaproteobacteria bacterium | reverse complement strand
GGGGTCTCGGTTCGGGGGCTCACCCTCCCGCTCTTGCGTCGCTCGCAATGGATCGGTAGCGGCATCGAGTGCCGCTGGGAGTGTGTCCCTGGCCTTTGCCGGCTCGTGGTCGGCCTCCGCGAGATCAATACCCTTTCTGAGGCCGGCAATCATATCAAGCGTTACCCGGTCTGCGAGACCAAGCTCTTCTCTTACCTGATTCAGTAAAGTATAATAATTGCGGATTAATGGAATGTTGATTCTTAATTGTTCACCACCGGTCGCGTCCCCTTCACTATCTACCCTGATACCGATCTCCACCCTTCCCCTGGATATCCGGCTGCTTATCCTTTTTTTTATGTCTATTTCCAGAAAACTGAGGAAAGGGGGAACGCGTGCCATAACCTCAAGATTGCGATGGTTGAGTGATTTTATTTCAACGACGAGGGGCCTTCCCTCGACAACGGTTTCAGCCCTGCCGTAACCGGTCATACTCTGTATCATTCTATTCTCCTTCCGGCAGCCTTGACCTCTGCCAGTTGCGCAAGGTACTTTTTTCTAATACGAATCAGCATCTCGATAATAGTCTTTCCGGCGTAATCGGGATAGGTCCACTCAAGCGGCTGAAAGGTGCGGTCCCTGTAAATAAGCGTCACATCCGCATATATGCCGCCTCCTATGTAGGGGCGATGGGCATATCTCTTCCCGGTAGCAAGTATTAAATGGGCCTCCGATATATATCCCGGATCTATATTTACCCTTCTTTTGCCATTTACGACAAGACCTTCTTCTATACTGTTTGTAAACAATTTTACCCGGGACAGCTCTCCGGGGTCCATAAGATTATCAAAAGAGACAAATCGCCTGACGAGCGACCCTCCCATTTCTTCACTGTAATATTCGGTGTAATCGAATGGCAACAGTTCACCGATATAATCGATGTCGCCGAACTCTTCAGACAATCTTCGAATTGCCTCCGCCAGGACATCTCTTTCTGAAGAAAATATGCTGCATATGACTTTGACGGGGTCCGGCGGGTGTATCGTACTCATATTACCCTTTTTAACTCTTCTTGAGAAACCTTGGCCGTCCCCACCTTGCCTACGACAATGCTGGCGGCATGATTGGCAATGACGGCCGCTTCTTTCAGAGTTGCTCCCGCTGCCATTGAAAGTGCCAATATCCCGATTACGGTGTCACCCGCCCCCGTAACGTCAAAGACCTCCTTTGCAAGGGCGGTTATGGGGGTGACATCCCCGTTTTTCTCGAAAAGCATCATGCCATCCTCACCCCTGGTGATAAGAACGGTCTTAAAATCATAACTCGTAAGGAGTTTTTTCCCTCCCTTTATTATGTCGTCCTCATTTTCAAACTCGACACCCAACGCCCGCTCCGCTTCCTGCTGATTTGGCGTTACCAGATCACACCCCCTGTAGAGAGAAAATTTGTTCTGCTTTGGATCGACGCACAGAAAAATATCCTGCCCGGAAATGGCCTCTTTTATCCCTTCTATGAGTTTCTTAAAAATGACACCCTTTTTGTAATCTGAAATTATAATCGCCCCCAGATCATCCTTGATCGATTTGACATATTCGATTATCTTCCCAATGCTATTCGCAGTAATGGGTTTTTTATTTTCCCTGTCAAATCTTACCACCTGCTGGTTATGGGCTATAACCCTTGTTTTTACGGAAGTGGGACGTCCCGTTTCCACAAATATCCCTTCCGTGTCAATTTTCATCCGCTCAAGTTCTTCTTTGAGCCATTTTCCCATATCATCCGATCCGATCACGCCTGCAACGGCAGGCTTTCCACCAATGGAATATATATTATTTAACACATTGGCGCATCCCCCCAAGAGAAGATTTTCATCGGTAACTCGAACGACGGGAACCGGCGCCTCGGGAGAGATCCGGGAAACCTTACCCCAGATAAACTGATCGACCATAATGTCTCCCACGACCAGAACCTTCGATTCCGAGAAGCGACCCATGATCTCTAATGCCCTCTTTTTACTGATATTCATTTTCATAATCCCTGATAAAAAATGTTGCGGCTATTGAAGCTCCCCGTAACAAGTTGCGGATAATCACCGACAAGCTGTCCGGCAATACCTCAAAGCCTGCCGGCTATCAGCTCTATTTCTTCTCATCGTGGCACAGCAAGCTGCTTTCCCAAGAATCCATCTAATATACGGTAGAATGCTATTATTATGCGGTTTTTTTGTCAATCCTTTTCTGGGAAAGAAAAATCTTTTCTTGACTAAAATCGTAAAAAAATATAGCAATAGCAAACTTATCTACACGCGGAAAGTCATATATATGGAAGAAACAAGCGAGCTTTTAAAACAACGAAAAGAAAAAATAGAATCCCTCAAGGCGGAGGGAGTTGATCTCTATCCAAATGAGGTCAAGGTTACGGAAACCACGGGATCGATACGGAATCGATTTGCCGATTCAGATAATGAGGCACTGGCGCTGGTCGAAGAACAATTTGCCATCGCGGGAAGAATGATGGCGGTGAGAAATTTTGGAAAGGCAGCCTTTATAAGTATCCGGGACAGGGAAGGCACACTGCAGGCTTATTTGAGGAAAGATAAGGTGGGAGAAAGAGCCTATTCCCTTTTTAAAAGATTTGATGTCGGAGACATCGTTTACGTTTCCGGAAAACCCTTTAAAACAAGAACGGGAGAACTCACCATAGAAGCCGCGGATATAATGCTTTTATCCAAATCTGTAAGACCCCTGCCGGAAAAGTGGCACGGCCTCACCGATATTGAAGCAAGATACAGACAGAGACACCTTGACCTTATCATGAACTCACTGGTCAAGGATGTATTTTATACAAGAAGTAAAATCATCAAGCTGATGCGCGATTTCATGGTAGAAAGGAATTATCTCGAAGTAGAAACGCCCATGATGCACCCCATAGCCGGTGGTGCCGTGGCCCGGCCTTTCAAGACCTATCACAACACCCTCGATATGGATCTCTTCCTCCGGATAGCGCCTGAACTGTACCTTAAACGCCTCATAGTGGGAGGCATGGAGAGGGTCTTCGAAATCAACAGAAACTTCAGGAATGAGGGAATATCCACATCTCATAACCCGGAATTTACGATGATGGAATTCTATCAGGCCTACGCCACCTATGAAGATCTGATGATAATGACAGAGGAACTCTTCACCTTTATAGCCCGGGAACTTTTTGGTTCTCTCACGTTCACTTATCAGGGAACGGAGATTGATCTGGCCAGGCCATGGGAAAGATTATCGGTAAAGGAAGCCATCGTAAAATATTCGGATGCAGATCCGGATATCCTGGAAGACAGGGATAAGGCCATAGAATACGCAAAAAACCTGGGATTAGAAATAGGGAGTGCCGAATCTCTCGGAAAGACAATTATCGCAATATTTGAAGAGGTGGCCGAAGACAAGCTCATTCAACCGACGTTCATCACCAGCTATCCCATAGAGGTCTCTCCCCTTTCCAGGAAAAGTGCTCACAACACGGGATTTACAGATCGCTTTGAACTTTACATCTACGGGCGGGAAATGGCAAATGCATTTTCAGAGCTCAATGACCCGGAAGACCAGCGAAATAGGTTTGAAATGCAGTTAAAGGAGAGAGAAGCCGGCGATCAGGAGGCCCATGAAATGGATGAAGATTACATAAGAACACTGGAATACGGCATGCCTCCGACGGCGGGAGAGGGAATTGGAATAGATAGACTGGTAATGTTATTTACCGATTCACCCTCCATAAGAGACGTGATCCTCTTCCCCCAGATGAGATCAAAATGAAGGGGATAAGGTCTCCAGGCTCGTTATTAACAGTTGAAGACTCAGAATTATGTCATATGAACTCTTTATAGGCCTCAGGTACCTCAGGGCAAAAAGAAAACAGACATTCATTTCGGTAAACACCTTTATTTCCATAGCGGGGATATTTCTCGGTGTCGCTGCGCTCATCATTGTGCTGGCCGTCATGAACGGTTTCGAAACGGAACTGCGCAACAAGATACTGGGCATAAATTCCCATATAGTCCTGATGAAATATACGGGCTCGATGAAGAATTATGAAGAAGTTGCGGGAGAAATCAAGAATGTCAAAGGTGTTGTCGCTTCAACTCCCTTTATATATGGCCAGGCCATGCTGAAAAACCGTGACAGGGTAACAGGTGTCGTTTTGAGGGGAATATCAGTAAAAACCGCCCTCACAGTAATCAGCTTCGGTAAAATGAAGGAGGGCAAGATTGAATATCTTTCCACAGAGACACCGGAGAAAAGTCTCCCCGGATCACCAGGAATCGCCATTGGGAAGGAACTCGCCCAGAATCTTGGCCTTAATCTCTTTGACATGGTAGAAATAGTACTCCCTATGGGAATTCCCACCCCTATGGGGATAGTCCCCAGGATCAAAAAATTTCGGGTTGTAGGCATCTTTGATTCAGGATTCTATGAATATGATTCTTCGCTCGTCTTTATATCGCTTGCAGACGCTCAGAAATTTCTCAACATGAAAGGGGAAGTTACGGGAATAGGGATAAAGGTAAACGATGTATACAGGGCAAAGGCTATCGCCGGGACCATCGAGAAAAAACTTGGATTCACATACTGGGCAAGAAACTGGATGGAAATGAACAAAAACCTCTTCTCGGCGCTCAAGCTGGAGAAGAGGGTCATGTTCATTATACTGAGTCTTATAGTGCTGGTGGCCGCCTTCAGCATTATAACATCCCTGATCATGAGTGTCATGGAAAAGACGAGAGACATAGCGGTATTAAAATCAATGGGAGCAACGGCTAGGAGCATAATGAAAATATTTATGATCCAGGGTCTTATTATGGGGGCCATCGGCACCACTCTGGGCTGCATAGCTGGAATCACTGTCGCCCTTAACCTGGAAAAACTGACGGCCTTTATCGAGAACCTGTTCGGATTCAAGGTGCTACCTCAAGATGTCTACTATTTGAGCAATCTCCCCTCGCGGGTAAATTATGGAGACGTCGCGCTCATAGTTATAATAACGGTGGTAATATGTTTTCTGGCTTCGATTTACCCTTCGTGGAACGCCTCAAAGCTTGATCCGGCGGAAGCCCTGAGATATGAATGACAGGCGGGAAAATGATAACGATAAGTAACCTGACAAAAACATTCATAAAAGACGGAAACAAGATTGAGGTTTTGAAAAGTATCAACCTCGAAATCAGAAGAGGAGAGTCCCTGGCGATACTCGGAGTTTCGGGAACAGGAAAGACAACCCTTCTTCAAATACTGGGAATTCTTGACCACCCCACCTCCGGACATGTCCTTTATGGCGGCGTGAATACCTTTGAGTGGAACGAGAGAAAGCGAGCCGAGTTCAGAAACAGAAAGATAGGATTTGTATTTCAATTCCATCATCTGCTTCCCGAATTTACAACACTCGAAAATACAATGATGCCTGCCCTGATAAATGGAATTGCGAAAGAAGAAGCCGCCAGGAAGGCAGAGATTATCTTGACTGAAGTGGGACTTGGTGATAGATTGACGCACAAACCGGGCGAGCTTTCCGGAGGAGAGCAGCAGAGGGTTGCCGTGGCAAGGGCTATGATAATGGAACCTGAAATCCTGCTTGCCGATGAGCCAACAGGAAACCTTGACACAGAGACAGGCAAAAAGATAAATGATCTGCTTTTAAATCTGACAGAAACAAAAGGTGCCACCTTGATTGTTGTTACACACAACAGGTTATTAGCCGGCCGCATGTCCCGCACAATTGGCCTGAAAGATGGTGAAATATATGATCTGTAAATATGGGAAAATACTGATACTGATAATCGCTGCAACTTTTTTTTGTAATAATGCCTTTGCAGAAGACACCAAAAGCGTTGTCATCCTCCCCTTCGAAATTCACAGTAAGACAGATACCACTAAGTTGCAAAACCAGATTTCAAGCAGTCTTGCCAATGAACTTCTGAAAGCGGAATCCATTCGACTTGTAGAAAAGAAAGAGTTTGAAGGGCTGATCAAGGGAAAGATTATAGATGAGAAACTGGCTATCGATGTGGGAAAAGAAACAGGCGCCGACTTCGTGATAACGGGAAGCCTTACCAGAATCGGAACCCTGATCAGCACGGATGTGCGGGTGATTGATGTCGGGCATGAAGAGGGTTCTCACAGTATATACGCCCAGGGGATGGGGCTGGAAAATATCGGCGCGCTCGCCTCAAAGCTCTCTGGCGAAATCCTGTTAAAGACACTTTCCGATCAAAAGATAGCAAAAGTCGAGTTCACGGGGAATGAAAGGGTAGAGACCAGCGCCATATACAATATTCTGATAAATACAAAGGGGAAACTTTTTTCAAAGAAGAAGCTATCCGCTGATATCAAGGCCATATACAAGATGGGCTATTTCAGGGATGTCAAAGCCGATGTAACTGACAGCCCCGAAGGGAAGGTCATAAGATTCACCTTACGGGAAATGCCCCTGATTACTGCAATCGAAATCACGGGCAACGATGACATCGATAAGGATGATATTGAAGAAGAACTGACCATTGAACCGAAACAGTTGCTCACCCTGGAAAAGGTGACATCGGATGCGGAAAACATAAGGGAACTCTATAAGAAGGAGGGCTTTCTAAACGCCGAGGTAACACACAAAATCGAAGAAGACGGTAAAACTGCCCGGGTAATCTTCACAATAAAAGAAAACAAGAGGATCTACATAAAAAAGGTTGCCTTTGAAGGGAACAAGGCATATACCACCGACGATCTGAGAGACATGATAGATATCTCCGAGTGGGGAATCTTTCATTTTCTCACAGACTCCGGACTTCTTGATGAGGAAAAATTAAATCAGGGCGTCGACAAGCTCACCGCCTTCTACCACAATAACGGTTATATCAATGCCAGGATAGCTGAGCCGGAGATCACGCATGACGAAAAGTGGATTTATGTCAAGATAGTCGTAACAGAGGGAAAGCAGTTCAGGGTAGGAGCCGTAAAGATTATCGGTGATACACTCACCATAGACCGCTCGGAATTACTGGAAAAGCTCAAGATCAACAAGAAGGACTATTTTGACCGGGAATCTATAGTGAAAGATGTGGATTACCTTACCGAATCCTGCAACAATGAAGGTTATGCATATGCCGGCGTTGTTCCGCAGACCGTGCCTGATGAAAAGGCGCAGAGTGTCGATGTCACATATAAAGTGGATAAGGGCAGTCTCGTATATATCAACAGGATATCTATAATAGGAAATACCAAGACTAGAGATAAGGTGATACGCAGGCAACTTGCCATTATGGAAGGGGATCTGTATAACCGTAAGAAATTGAAGTCAAGTTATATGCGATTAACACAGCTCAGATACTTCAGCGAAATCGACTTTAAAACAGGGAAGGGCCCACGCGAAGAATTGATGGATGTTAACATTGAAATTGCTGAAAAGGCTACAGGACTGTTCAGCGTAGGAGCCGGGTATAGCGCCCAGGACAAGGCAACAGTAATGGCGCAGGTATCACAGCAGAACCTCTTCGGGAGGGGGCAGACTCTGAACCTGAGCGCCTCCGTCGGGTCCTCAACAACGCGATACGAATTATCCTTTATCGAACCGTGGCTCTTTGATCTGCCGCTCTGGAGTAAATTCAAAGTCTGGAACATGGAACGTGAATACGATTCATACGATCTCGATACGACGGGTACGGGTTTCACCCTGGGGTATCCACTGTGGGAACGCGTAAGGGGCTATATAGGCTATGAATACTCAGATCAAAATGTTAAAAACGTAGCAACAACGGCATCCCAATACATAAAGGATCAGGAGGGAAATACCACATCGAGCGGTGTTACCATGAGTCTCTCAAGGAATACCACAGATGATTGGATGTTCCCTTCCAGAGGTTCGAAAAACCGGATATCGGTGGAACATAAGGGTACAATCCTGCAGGGAGACACGAGCTTCACAAAATATAACGCCAGTTCCAGCTGGTTTTTTCCTCTCCCTCTGGACAATATATTCGGAGTCCGTGGCAGAGCCGGGTATATGCATGCAAATGAGGGGAAAGAAATCCCGGTATTCGACCGCTTTTACCTCGGCGGAATGAATTCCCTGAGGGGCCTCAGGTCCGTAGGACCCAAGGATGCCTCTGGCGATGCTATCGGTGGAAAGACTATGGCCAATTTCAATGCCGAGATCATTTTCCCACTCATAAAAGATGCAGGAATGAAG
>JAUVXT010000120.1 GCA_030603465.1 Deltaproteobacteria bacterium | reverse complement strand
ACGGTGAAGTTCAAACAACATGATCAGTAAAATCAAACCGATGCAGGTAGATCGGGCCATATGGCCCGATCTACCTGCATCGGTTTGATTTTACTGATCATGTTGTTTGAACTTCACCGTCAAATGTCTTTAAGTCAAGTTCATCCATGAGTGACGCGACAGTCACCATGCCAACAGTATCACCGGTAACATTGAGCATCGTATTCGGCATATCGATGAGGTAGTAGATGCCGGCAATCCATGGAACCATATCGAGGGGCAGGCCCATAACTTGAAGGAGCACAGCCGACATGATGATACCGCCACCGGGAACACCGGCAACCCCCGCAGCCATGATAATGCCCAGACAGATGATTACGAGCAGGCTGGTAAAGGGCAGGTCTATGCCATAAATCTGTGCGGCGAAAACGGCATATATCGGCATCTCTGCGGCGCAGGCATGCATATTGATGGTCGCCGCCGGCGGTGCAATGAGGTTGACCATGTCATCGGGCACTCCGGCACGTTCCTTCGTCACTTTCATCGTGAGCGGCAACGTCGCGCTGGATGAGCATGTTGAGAAGGCGAGAAGCATCGCGGGATATATGTTTTTGAAGTGTTGAAGCGGGTTCACTTTCGCTATAAACTTGAGCACGAGGGGATATATCACGACTATCATAGTGGCATATGCAATATATTGAACGAGAAGCATCTTTCCCAGACCATAGATTACCGTGACACCTAGCGTCCCCGTAATGTTTGCGATCAAGGCAAAGACTCCATAGGGAGCAAGGCTGATCACCCAACCGACGATCCTGATGACGAGGTCGTTCAGGGCATCGATCACATTAAAGATCAGCTTTCCTTTTTCGGTCTCCTTAAATGGCGCCAGAATCAAACCGGTAATAATGGCAAAGACAATAATCTGCAAGATATTACCACTGGCAAAGGCCTCAAAGGGATTACTCGGAATCCACTTTACCAGAGAATCGAGAAGGTCGACGCTGACATCCGGGACTGCCTTTTCGCCCAGTTTCACCCCTACACCCGGTTTAATTATAAATGCCCATATCAGCCCGAGACTGGCTGCTGCGGTAGATGCAATGGCCCAGTAGGCCACAAAATAGCCGCCCACTTTTTTCAATCGTGATATGTCGGCAACTTGGGCTATGCCCGAAATAATACTGACGAAGATCAATGGATAGATACACATCTTTAACAGGCGAATAAAAATATCCCCGATAAATTTTATATTCGCTGCCCCTTCTCCCCATATAAATCCCAGGATTGCACCAAGCACCATAGCAATCAAGATTTTCAAGGGAAGTCCCAACTTTTTCTTACTGCTTGTTTCTGCTGCCATTTCTGCCTCCTTTTATGGATTTAACAACTCAAATCACATAGTGCATTTTTTTCATCCAAAGTCAATATTTTTTCAACCATCATAAATAATAGTCCGAGATAAGTCCACATATCACCATTCAGGGACATCTGAAATAGGGCGCCAAGGATTGAGAGGGACTGTCAGGCCCTGTGTTTATCCATATTGAGGATAAGGATAATTCCGACAATCAAGACTCCGACATATCCCAGCCAGACAAAGTGATAACTGCCCGTAATATCGAAGGCCCAGCCCGCTGACGTGGGACCGATAATGCCTCCCACGGAGCCGGAACCCAGAGTTATGCCAAGCAACTTACCAAAATTTTCCTTTCCAAAGGATTCTCTCAGATATGATGCCCTAAGGACATTAATTGAACCAAACCCCGAGGGGAAAAATAAAAGGAAAAGAAATATCATCCACTTGTTGGTGGGATAGGCAAAGACAAGCAACCCGAGAATCATACATAATAATGCAAAAATCATCACATACCGTTTATCCCAGAGATCTCCCAGCCAGCCCAGGCCCACTCTTCCTGCAATGCTAGTAACCGGAATAGCGGCAGCGATCAGCCCGGCCGCTGTTCTGGATACTCCCAGGTTACTCAGATAGGGCATGACATGCACCAAGACTGCGGTGGCCGCAGCAACGCGTATCAAGTCTATCATATTTAAAATTAAAAAGGATTTCTTCCTGATGATTTCCCTGAATGTCAAACTGCTTTTTTGCTTCTCTTCGGCAGGATCAGGTCCGTCGCTGTTCGGCTCGTCGCCATCGGGATATAGACCGCACTCTTCAGGGGTATTACGAACGATGAGCAGCAGGGGGAAACTCATTATCCACATTCCCGCACCGAGGATCACGAGCGCCATCCTCCAGCCATAGGAATCGATAAGAAAAACAATGAGAGGAATAAACAAGCCACTGGCACCGATCCCGGATGACATGACACCAAGTGCTTTTCCAAGGTTCTTGCGGAACCAGTTGGCTATAACTGTCATGGTGACTACATTCAGACACCCCCCGGCACCCAGACCGAGGAGCAAAAAGGCGCCGTAAAATGTCCAGAGCGATTGAGTTGAACTGAGGATTAACAGTCCCAGACCGGTTGAAATGACCCCAGCAAAGAGGAGTTTTCTCTGCCCCAGTCGATCAACAAATAATCCTATCAAGGGGGCAAAGATGCCCATTTCCATTCCACGGAGACTGGCTGCAAAGGATACCTGGGTATAACTCCATCCAAATTCTTGTATGAGGGGTTCGAAAAAGGCAGTGAATCCAAACATGACGACGCTGCCCACGTATAAACTTATCATAAAGCATGCGAATACAACCCACCATCCGTAGAATATTTTACCCGTGAATAATGTCTTGATCGTTTTTCCTCCTCAGATTCTCGCTCAGTTTAACAGCATCACAATAGGAGATGCTTTGTAAAACTTCAAGCAATATTCTTCCCCCCGAAGTTTCTATCCTTTCCCTTAACGTTACCGATCAACGGGTACGGCTATTTTCATTACACATTTTCTAACAAAGCCTCAAAAACTATCCCCCGCTCGCCACACTGTTCTCCCATAGTCGCTTCCAATAACGATCTCATGAGACATCAGAAAGACCTACGTAGCGGGCGAACGGTGGAAGGCGATACAAAACTTCTTATTGCGCAGTTCTCGTTGTGATACTATAATGCCTTTGAGAGGATAAAATGATTACCGAAGAAGAAGAGCGATACATTCTGTCCAGGGCATATATACCGGAGCACTCGGTCGGACTGATGACTAGCGTGTCTGATAGCGAACCTTTCCTTATGGGAGACTATTTTTGCCTGCGCAAGGAAGGCTGGGTCATAGTTGTCGGCTATCCCCTGGAAAACGGCTTTACCATAGAAGCCTTTGAGGCGCTGGCAGGCAGAATCAAAAGAGAATTTAAGCCACGAAGACTTTCCCTCATGGCACCCAAGCTCCCTCCTTCATTCATGAAATCCTGCCGGGAAAATGAGATGGATGATTATTATATCCTGGATATTCAAAACATCAAAATAAGGACCGGCTTAAGGCGTGCCGTTGATAGGGCAAGAGAAAACCTGACTGTCGAGCGTTCCTTTGACTTCACAAGGAAGCATATGATACTCAGCCAGGAATTCATTGAAAGGGTAGAGATGCATCCCAGGATCAGGGAGCTTTTACTCAGGATGCCTCAATATGTGGGGTCTGCGACAAATTCCATCGTCCTGAACGCATGGGATAAGAAGGGAAATCTGGCGGCATTTTACATAGTCGACCTTGCAGCGAAAGATTTCTCTACCTATGTTATTGGATGTCATTCAAGAAGGACATATACAATGGGGGCCTCCGACCTTTTGGTCTCTGAAATGATTGACTTAAGCCTTTCGTATGATAAAGATTATATCCACCTCGGTCTCGGAGTCAACAGGGGAATACGACAATTTAAGAAAAAGTGGGGAGGAATCCCCCGGTTGAGATACGAGATGTGTGAACTTGTTTTAAGAAAACCCTCACTATTTGACGCCATAAAGGGACTGAGTCACAATTATAGATAAACTGAAAGAAGGGAAATGATTTTTTAAAGTGAAGTCAGCAGAAAAAGAATTGAAAATGATCTGGGAGGTGAAAAAAGATGGCAGGCAATCCTTTCTTGTGGGAACGGCCCATTTTTTTTCGCACAGTTTCCGTTCGTCGCTCTTTCGATATATAAGCGGGGCCCGTCATGTGCTGGTCGAAGGGCCGATGGACAAGAAGAATATGGACAGAGTTGTGAAATCAGGATTTGAAAAAGATGGAAAGCCCCATATCTTCGATGACCTTGACAGAGAGGTTGTAGGCCGCATTACAAAGATATTCGCACATCCCGGCAGAGGAAAGAGATTTCCATTCATCATCTTAAATCCCGGACATTTTGACGGAGAGGATTCCATATATGATAGCCTCGATGGGATGAAACCATGGATGGCCTTTTTCACACTCTGGCACAAATTCACAGGAAAACTTGGATGGAAACATTCCGTTGACATGGAGGCATACACTATCGCTCTCGGTTTGGGCAAAGAGGTAATCCCCCTTGAAACCATTGAAGAACAAATCGCGGTACTGAATGGAATACCGCGGGAATGAGTGGTGGAATTTATAAGCCATATCGACCGATGGGAAGAATATGCCCGGGAATATGAAAAATACTATCTGGCGGGCGATCTGGATAATTTAAAGTCCGTTCCCGGCAGATTTCCCACACTCCGTTTTTCCGTCATTGGCGAGCGTGACCGGATCTTATACAGGCGAATGAAAAAGTATCTGGAAGGGGGAGATACCATTGCATTCGTGGGAGCCCCGCACATTCGCGGCATCAATGAGCTGCTCCGTCTCGATGGCTACAGGAGTACAAACATCGTTCAACTGATGGAAAAAATCATGGTTAAAAAAGGTTTCAATAAACCCGCTAACTCCAAAGCAAGCGGTCGAATGATTGACCGTGAAATCAAAACGATCAGGGCAATGATCGGAATTTACTGTAAAAAGAAACACAAAACAAAAGGCCTATGCCCGGACTGTCAAGAGCTGCTCGCTTATGCCGTCGATCGACTCAAAGGATGTCCCTACGGAGAGGATAAACCCCCATGCAAGCATTGCCCTGTTCACTGCTACGAAAAGGAATATCGCGCAAAGATCAGGGAGGTCATGTCCTTCGCCGGACCACTTATGCTCATTTACCATCCCGTTATGGCCGTGAAGCACACCCTGGACGGCCTCGGCAAGAAAGATAAATGACCGCAATCATCTAATCCCTGAAATCGATTACTCATCTACGTTATTTCTGTAAATTGATCAGGTCAAAAACAAGTACGCTCCTCCGGCAATCCGGATGCGAAGGAATCAACATTCTCCAGGTCAAATTGAAGCTCCCCGCAACAAGTTGCTGGGAATGCACTCGCTGTTCAGTTAAATATTTTCCTTGTTTTTCTCTGTCATTTTTTATAGATAATCATAAAATCTTATCATCATTATTTCGTTTTATCCTTCTGTAGAGAACAGGAATGAAAAGTCATGACTTTTTTGAAGAGACTTTTTGCCGTTCTGAAACGAAGGAGGGAAACAGCAGAGGAAAATTAGTATGTATGAAAAAAAAGGCCTGGAAAAACTGCTCCTGAAAAAGATTGAGGAGGTTATCTCCGAACCGACATACAACTGGACAAGCGATTTTCGCGGTTTCATGACATCGAACGAAGGTAAACCCGTAGTCAGAGTTGCCGTCGCAAACTGCAGAATAGATATGGATATCTGGAAGGGTCTTCGCACGCCGGCCAACGTGGGCGTTCACCCCCTGACACCGGCAGATATATGGATGCACTATGCGGCCATGCATGTCAAAAACACGCGCCCTGACGGTATGCCGAACCCGCTGGCCATGCCGGAATCCTTTAACGATGCATCACGGCGATTTCAGCGTGTCATAATCATCAGCGGCATGCTGGCGGTAAATCCTCAAGTTTTCAGAGACTATGCGAAAAAGATCGAAGACGGCGATGCAGATCCCCTCGATCATTACCGCCTTGCCACAAACGATGTCTCCACAATCATAGACCGGGCATTGAGCAAGGCGGCGCTTCAGATGATGTCACCCGACCGGGCGGTAATTCCGATGACAAAAAAGAATACCGATGCCATTATTAGCCGCACCCGCGCCGAATACACAAAAGGGAGGTACCACGGCCCTTGTAACGATCACTGGCCAAAGAACAGCATTGCCGTCATGACGGGGCTGTTGCGATTCGGCGTCAACCGCATTCCCTTCAGGGATGAAGTCACCAAAGAAGGAAACTGCCGGCGTCTCTTCGGACGATATGGAAGTATCGTCGTATTTGACAAAGAGAGACCGGTGAAAGACGACGGTAAAGGAATAACGTTTCTCGATTATGACAATCTCGAATGGCTGAAAAAAGTTAATGACTATACAATTGTGGATCCAGAGGTTACATCTGATAGGTACTGCACCTATAATCTCCTAAAACCTGATGGCGCGAGCATCTGTGGAAAATGCATTGAGATGTGCCCCTCTAATGCCCTGCCAAATTCCTCTCCCCTTCCCGATGGCATCTTTCCTGATAAAATTTTGAGACAGAAGCACAGATTCTGGAAGGAAACCCTCGATTTCGACTATGCCAATTGTTCACGCGATCGCACACAGAAGGCAGAGATATTTGAAGATTACGTTTGTGCCCGGTGTGAAGCAATATGCGCCTCACGCGGCATACAAAAGTCTTCTGAACAGATAGAGGTTATCAACGGATGAGTATCTTTATATCATAATTGAAGCTCGCCGCAACACGTTGCGGGGAATCTCCGGCTGGCAAGGAAATTGTTTGTTTTTTATTCGCTCGCAACCCCGCCGCAAGCAGCACTGTTCAGTTCAATATGTTGAAAGGATGTTTTTATGAGAGAAGAAACCTTCATAAAAGACATGCTCACGCATATCGAGGTAGAAGTCGGAGGTAAAAAATCCCTGGGATATTCAGGTACATGATAACAGCTTCTATAATCGTGTGTTGCGGGACAAAAATCTGGGGCTGGGCGAGACCTATATGGAGGGCTGGTGGGACTGCCCCCGGATGGATGAATTTATCTACCGTCTCTTGACGGGAAATCTGGAAGAACGGGCAAAAGGTAGCTTCAAGCTGCTCCTGCCTTGTCACACCACATTCTTCTGTAATCAGCAGCCAGTATAAGACTGGCTATCACACAATTACCGAAAAGCATTACGATATGGGGAATGAACGGTTCCTCTCCTTTCCTGCGCCGGCGCGTTCCGTGCGCGAAACATCCGGCTCTGACAAATCGTCTTAACCAGATACGGTACCAAACAGCCTTATTGCAGAATTTGACCTTTTTATTGCACGGGATTCCAATATCTGGTAGTTATCTTGACACATTATCTACAAAAAGGAATGATTATTCATGAAAAACTTCGAACGAGCAGATTGCGGAAGCATGACCCTATCCCACACCACCCGGACAGTACACCTGTCCGGCTGGGTGGATGCCCTGAGAGACCACGGCGAGGTACTCTTTATCCACCTGAGAGACAGGAGCGGCATCGTCCAGGTGGTATTCAGTCCCGCA
>JAUVXT010000017.1 GCA_030603465.1 Deltaproteobacteria bacterium | reverse complement strand
GGAGTGCTTTGAACTCCTTCTGGTCGTACTTGTTGTGATTGGTGATAACGCCAACGCGGATGTCCGCTTGCTTCAGTGCAGCGATGTAACGTGCCACGAAATCCTTCTCAGAACCTGCGTCTTTGAATTCCTTATCCCGCCGGGTGTGTAAGTGGAAATCCGCCCGTACCCACCGACCTCCATGAGCAAAAAAATTCTTCATTTCAGGCATTTTTTTGTCTCCAATTCGTCTTTTGGATAACACCTCGTATTGATCTATTTATTTATCTGTTTCTGTGATCTATATAATCATTTATCCATTATTGATCTAAAGCTTATTGCTCCGAATGATTCTGTCGGAAAGTGACTCCACCATTACCGATCTCCTCATAGTCGGGCTTGCTCGCACGCGTTTTTGCCTACGTCACGGGCTTCGAGGCAGGCAGATCCTCCAGCCAGTGATCAACGGCTTCTTTCCGGAAGCGCCAGTGTCGGCCAATCTTCTGTGATGGGATCTTACCTTCCCGGACGAGCTTGTATAGAGTCGATTTCGGTATTTTCAGGTAAAGGGCCAACTCATCGATTGTCAAAACAGCGCCTGTTTTTTCTTCCATTAGGAACACCTCTCTGGTCTTAAAGAAAACGTTGACCGGGGGCACATCACATTAGATATGAAACTTACAGTTAGTGACAGTTATTGTCAAGCAATTTTCTTAAATTGAACAGTGAGCGCGCACCGCCTCCCGTCGAATGTCTGCGTGAAACGCACAGGCAGATGTGCGGGAGGGATCTTCGATTGCCATCGGATGAAGAGACAAGATCGGTAACATACCCCTTCCGCTGATAATCTTTGCCCCGTGAGACAATCTTCCCGTCCGCCCATTCTTCGATATCGTTCCAAGTCAGATCGGAAAACCGATCCAGTCGTGTTTTCTTTTTCGGCATTGGTTTACATTCCTGGTGTTCTCGTTTCGGAAAAATGACAATAATTGAATGCGCAAATTGTGTCGTGAGCTTGTCACAAGTTCAGCCCGGTTCCTTCATTTTGAACTTGTAAGTATTCCTTACAAGTTGCCGACTCGTCCAGTTCACCTTCCGTGTATACGGATTCTTTAGGTGAAAGTTCATTCATCCCCCTGCCCCCCCTTCCATGAAATCGAAAAGCGTCGCCTGAGCCGGGTTGCCCTTTAAGAGTCAACAACATGACCCTTTTACCCTTTATGTTTCTGATAGGCCAGCATCATTTTGATTTCCCCGTAGGAGTAGTCATCTCCCAGGACATTTTTTACTTCACTGAGGGAATTGTTGTGATCTACAGCAAGTTCCTTTTCAATGGCCTGTTGCTTTTCAGGTGAAAGCAATTTGTCGATATCCAATTCCCCCTTCTCCACAAAAAAGGCCAGATGCCCTTCAATGGTAGATTGTACCAGGCCTCTTTCCTGCGCAATCCGGGCAATAGTTAATCCGTTATTGAACATATCAAGACTTGTATCTCTTGTGCCGAAAGATGGAGCCGCATCTTTTGTCGTGGCACTTCCTTCAGGAAGTTTTTCAGGCTCCGGCAGTACAACCTTATTTATCCCCTTTTTTTTGCGATAGGTCGAAACCAGTTTCACAAGTTCTTCGCCGTATTTCTCAATGGTTCTCTTGCCGACCCCATTTATTTTCTTCAGATCGGCAGTATTGCCGGGCAGGCATACCACAATCTGGAGCAATACCTGCTGATGTAAGACTTGAAAATTGGCGACATCTTCCTCCCTGGCCTTGCGGGAACGCCAGTCCTTCAGGGTCTGGAACAGCTCCGGATGGGCAACGTCCGATTCGGTATAGGACGGGGTCCGGCGCTTTTTTTCTTTTTCAGGGGTAAAGTCCATTTCAGCGGCTGAAACAGCGCGCAGGTAATTTGTCGGTGAAAACCCTTTTTCACAGCACTGCACGCCGGATATCTTCACGGCAATCTCTTTTTTAAGATTGGTCAGAGCATCCCCGATTTTTTTGCGAAGTTCGGTATTGTCCGTTTCGACGTGCAATTTTGACATTGACTCCTCAAAAATATCGGCAAGCTTTCCCTGAAACCATACCGACGCCTTGCTGATCCGTTCCAAAATAACCGCATCCGACTCGGGCAGGCCGCCATCCGTAAAAAATGCGCGTAATTGCCGCTTAAATTTTTCGCTGACAACAAAAATATCTTTCGCAGCCCTTTCCTCCAGTTGGCGAATATCTTCAACGCCTGAAACCTGAACTACTCTGGCGTTACCCAGCAGAAGCCGGGCGAGATAATTGAGACGGTTGTTCAATAGCGAAAAATCGAAACAATCAAGTAATAGCTGCTGCTGGTAACTGATCTTGGCTGCCAGAAGCCGGTCTTCGGAGGGCGGGTTTCGGTGAGTCTCTTCGTCAAAGCACATTATCGCCTTGTCTATTTCTATTCCCCGGGATGAGATGGGAGAGCTCAGCACCATCCCCTCTATGGTTTTACAACGGCTTAAGGCCACGTAAACCTGCCCATGAGCAAAAGCCGCTTTGGCATCGATAATGGCCTTTTCGAAGGTCAATCCCTGGCTCTTGTGGATGGTGATTGCCCAGGCGAGCTTCAACGGGTATTGCTCGAATCTGCCGATTACATCCTCTTCAATTTCCTTCGTTTCCTCGTTCAGGGTGTATTTGATATTTTCCCAAACGATCGGTTCGACTACAATTTCCTGTTTATCTCCGGGGCAGGTAACACGGATGCTTTTGTTCGAGAGTTTGGTTATTTTGCCGATTTTACCATTGTAATAGAGTTTTTCAGGAGATGGATCATTGCGAACAAACATCACCTGTGCCCCCTCTTTAAGCAGAAGAGTGGCCAGGGTCGGGTAGATATGTTCAGGAAAATCTCCGGAAATTTCAGCGTTGAAACGGTATTCTTTTTTGGACAGGGCCTGAAGTCTGGTCTGATTGATGGATTCGGCGCCGCGGTTGTGGGTGGTCAGGGTAATATAGCCCTGATCTTTGCCCGGCGTAAAATTCCGGATGTAACGCTGGTTAAGATCCTCCATGGATGATTCATCAAGCCGGTTGTTACGTACCCGATTCAGGAGCTTGATAAAACCGGCGTCTGACTGGCGATAAATATGCTTCAGTTCAATGGTGAGCAGTTCGGTAAGAGCAAGCGCCTTACTGCTGAAAAAATAGGGCGATTCATAATATTGCTGCAAAAGGCGCCATTCCTCTTGTTTTGCCACCGGAGAGAGCTGATGCAGATCGCCGATCACAAGCAGCTGCACCCCGCCAAAGGGCTGATTATTACGGCGATAGCGACGTAGAGCAGCATCCACCGCGTCTAATAAATCTGCCCGTACCATACTTATTTCGTCAATCACCAACAAATCAAGGCTTTGTATAATCCGCTTTTTTTCTTTGCTGAACCTGAACTGACGCTGTTTATTGCGCTCATATGTCTCGCTGCCCGGCACAAATGGGCCAAAGGGAAGCTGAAAAAATGAATGGAGCGTCACTCCGCCGGCATTGATAGCCGCAACACCGGTCGGAGCGGTGATAATCATACGCTTTGCCGTGTTCTTATGCAGATTATGGAGAAAGGTAGTTTTGCCTGTGCCCGCTTTACCCGTCAGAAAAATATTGCAGCCGGTGTACTGAACAAAATCGTTGGCTAATTGCAGTTCATGGTTTGTGGGGGACATCGTTTTCCTGGTCATGCGCATGTGTTATTGTTTTGTGCCGTATCCTCGTTTTTCTCCGTCCGACGAGCCCCTATACCCGTAATCCATAGGTACGTCCGGCCGCCAGGCCGGCCAAACTCATTTGTTCGGATACCTGATCATGAGGGATCAAAAGATAGGTCCAGGGTTTACCGCCATAAGTCTTCGCGTAAGCGGTTGCATGTTCGCACCAGACGGTGGCCGCATCCACCTTTGGCTGGACAACGGCATCTGAAATTTCGTCTCCAGCCTGGGCCGATTCTCCTTCCCGATCCACGTCAGTTCGAGTTTTGTTTTCTTCTTCGTCATGTATTTAGTCCTTGTAAATAAAGTGTTAACCACACACACATTTCGATCACTTGCTCATTTAATCTTCGTCAAATAGCGTTTCGTTTTTGTAGGTCTGCTGTGGACTGCCACTCAATGCAATCAACGCTACATTTTCCATCATACAGGAATGCAATACTATGTTTTGCCCTTGTAACAGCAACATAGAACTTCTCCAAAGACTTCTCAACATCTTTCACATCACCGGTTTGAAGATATTTCTTTATCGGACCGTGTGGAATAATCAGAACCCTTTCAAACTCCAATCCTTTAGCATTTCCAAAATTCAGTGCAGGATAGCCGTAGGTGTTGGCATTCCTGTTATATCGAAGTACAGTCGGTTTGTAATGATTAATGTACTTGTGTACCATATCCTCAGAAACCACAAAAACACCGTCATGCTCAGTGGCAGTGCTGCTGTAGGATGCCGTTTTCTCCATATCAGGCCACAGTATGTCAGCAAAATCGCAAATTTTCTGATTGCATCTATAGCTTTTTGCATGCTTCTCAAGCTGACAAAAATTGTTGTTTTTCCATTCACATATCAACTTCATAATCCCAATGCTGTGGTATTGACTATTCTTCGCAGAACTGTTCGTAGTGTAGGTACATTGCCGCGGATCACCCACTATCACCATACGAAGTCTGGATTTCAGAAAGATCTCAAGCAGATCCAGATCGTAACCAGCCAGGTCTTGGAATTCATCAATGAAAATCTCGTCATAGATATCGGCCAATCTTTTTGTAACAAGGCCGTTTGAATTCGTTTCACAATCGATGACAAAACGCGAAATCTTATCCGAGTATATTTCGTCACCACGTCTGAAGTAGTAACGTTCGGTATCAGCATATTTTGCATAACGGTCCGAACGCGCGTCGGTAAATTTAATCGTTTTCACTCTCCTCTTTGTATACACCGACCGTTGATACGGTCGCGTGCACTCGCGGAGCAGAAAGGAAAACCACGTCATCACATCGACCTCTTTTGGGATTCCGCCGTGCTTTTCACAAAACTTCTTCTTGATCTCGCTAATGTTGTTGTTGGTATATGTGAGTATTGCGATCCGCTTATCTGGACGCGACAAAGCTTCATCGACCAAAAACGTTGTCTTGCCCGAACCAGCAGAAGCTATAATCAATTTGTTACTTTTTGATTGCATCATTGATGTATTCCGGAAAATTCAGATCCTCGGTAGAGTTGAACACCATTAGGGCAGATTCTGTTTTGTGCTTACTCATGTGGTCAATAAGATCCTTATCGTTTTTAAAGTTTTTATCCAAGACCCTATTCAATACCCCTAACGAGTTCGCCTTCAGCAACTGAGGCTCTAGGGTTGGACAGTCACCCTCGTTATCGAAGCATATCTCTATGCTCTCTACCTTTCCATCCAGATAATCCTTATACTTTTTTCTGAGTGCATCGACATTTCCATCGTTGTCCGTAACGACTCGAATATCCAGGTTCAGCAGTTTCCCGATTTCAAGGAATCTCAGGAAAGAAGTCCCGACCGAGATCACATCAACACCGTCTTCTAATGGCAGTATCCCGTGTTTTTTCTTATAGGCCTTCTGAACAATTAGCTCATCGGACGGTCCTTCTGCGAGAATGGTCTTTGGTGACAGAATCAGCCTCAATGTGTCATACCCCGGAAGCTTCAAAAAGTAGTCTTTGGTGTCTTGCGACAAATCTATCATTGTCATTGTGCCGTTTTGGGATAGCAGTTTCAGATTGTCTAACCCAAGCTTATTCAGGACATAATTGCTATGAGTTGTGAGAACGATTTGCCTATCAGCACCTCTTTGCGTGATTTCTTCTATCAATCGATACATGTTTGAGTGTGACAGGTGATTCTCAGGTTCCTCAATCAGAAGCACTTTTGAATCACCAGCGGCTTCGATAGCAAGCTTCATTTGAACGCGACACTGCTCCCCTTTCCCAACAGAATCAAAGAGTATATCATCCAAGTGAGCAGTTATGCTGCTGTCCCATGTCGAACGTGCAGACATGTCCATTCCAACAGTGAGCTTCTTAGTAGTAACATCACCCTTCTTAGCTTCCAGGAACTCATTTATTTTTTCGATCCCCTTCTCACCCATGAATGAATGTTTGAGTTTCCTATATGCGATGGACAGCAAAAGCTGGTTGTCTCCCAAAACATCACTGATAATTTTCGAGATGTATTTGTTCGGGCCCAAGCGTCCTCTGACGAGACTCGTGTCGATTATTTTTGCACGGAACGGAAGATTTCTGGTTGCCACCGACCTGTCTGCGAACGATCGCCATATAGTCGTGTAGTATTCTGTCGGCAAAATATTTGGGTTTTCAGACTTACGGATGTATTCCTGAAAGTCATCAGTGAAGTCTTCGTTCAATTCCGCCTTTAAATACAGCCCTGGACAATCTTCGCCTGCTGAGTTGTTGGTCCCCCTGAGTTTGGCTATATCACTGCTTTGATCATCATCAAAATATATCTCTATTAGAATGTGTGGCGGGGATGTATGTTTCCCGTTTTTGAGATCAGCAAAGTAGCCCTTAACCATGTCACTATTGAAAATATACGGATTCAACTCATACTGAATATTTCTACCATCAAGTTGGGAGGACAGAACAAGGTTGATTGCTTCCAGCAAGGTAGTCTTTCCTGTCTCATTGTCACCCACGATTATGTTGAGATGTTTGTTCAAGGACAATTCAAACGTGCGAAAGGTTTTAAATCCTTCGATTTTGATTTTCTTTATGTGCATAAATATGCCCTTTCTCTGACTTTATTAGTCTGAACCCAACATTGTTTAGATTTTTTGTATTTCTCCGTATTGTAATATTCGCGCATAGTCTGGATGTCGAAAAAATCTTCCAGCGGTATGGTCATACAACCTCCCACCAAATGCAAACAGCATCTGCACACTCCGCTACTGCTTCAACTGTTTCTTTGAGCCCTCTGTGCGATTTATTCATCGCTTCAACCTTTCGCCTTTATCCTTTACCATCGCCAGCCCCTTTCCGGTCAGCCGGTACTTCTGCAAACGACTGTTGGGTTTATCGGGGATGGTGTATTCGAGAAAACCTGCCTTCCGCAGCTCAGGCAGTGCTTTGCGCAAATTGCCGCTCAGTTGCTTGTGCCCCAAGGCAGCAGCAATTTCCGCCGATGACAAGGGCGCTTCAGCACATGCCAACAAAATGCGCCGGCTGACTTGTGCCTCGACTTGTGCCTCGACTTGTGCCCCCGACTGGGCCTTCAAGGGGACGCGTTGGGGTGCTATCGCACTAAATTCCGGCACCTTAACAACAATCCGGAACACATCTCCCTCAATCATCTCAGGATCTTCACCGCCATAGGCTTTGCCGTATTTCATCATGTTTCGCATTCCCGAATCTAACTCGTCGGCCCGATGGATTTCCCGGAAAAAACGGGCAATCACCGGGTTTTTGGGCAAGGGCGTGAAATTCGCCGGATCAATCAAGCCAAAACCGTGCGGATTGTTGCTGTTTTCAGTGCGCACCTGTCCTCGCTCGATAATCAGCTTCGCTGGAAAAGGATTGATGTATTCCCGGTGGATCAGAATATTGGAGGCCACTTCTCGAAAGATGGCGTCGCGGATACTGATTCGCATATCTCCCTCAAGATAAAATGGGTCAGACAGGTGCTTGGCAATGAACGCCATGATCCGCTCATAGCTCTCGATCAGGTTGGTGGTGACAAAGTCCCGATCATCATAACGATCGAGGTTGACCTTGCGCAAAATCAGGTCAGTCCGGTGGTGGGGAACGGCAGTAAGAATGACATCATCTTTGCCCAACAGCAGAATGCCTGCAAGGGTCACACCGCTTTTCCCGGTTTCGGAATCGGTTTGATAGAGCTGAGCACTTTTGAGGAGGTCCAGATCATCCATGTGACCCCAGGGATGATCTTCACGCCGGAGCGTGGCAATCGTACGGCACTTGGCGATCAGGTCTTTCCTGAGATGTTCCGGAGTGGCATACGGATAAACTTTATTTTCCGAGTAGGTGGTCTGCTTCCGGTGATACATGTCGCCCACCATGCGCGTGTGATCTGTAATATCCAGATCGCCATCTTCATTCCGGTCGAAGATGCGCTCGTTACAACGGTGTACCCGAGAGCTCTCCGGAACAAAAATGTGAAGTACGGTTTTTCCGTCAATCTGTACTTCATCGACTGACAGATAACAGGCCGGATTGATTTTCTGTGGATTGTTGATGGCCGTTACAAAGTCTTTCTTAATCTGCTCCACGCAGTCGGGATCAACACCGATTATTTCACCAGCATCGTTAACCCCAAGCAGCAGGGTTCCACCATGACGGTTGAGGAACGCGCAGACGGTCTCATAAATATCCCGGCTGAGGGCGTGTCGGCATTCCTTGAATTCGACGGAAATGCCTTCACCCTGTTTTATCAGCGCTTTGAGATCAGTCATCGTTCTCCTCTGATTCTGGTGCCCAATCACTACTGGTCTTTCGCGATTTTAGCCATCATCGGGCTCCTGAACGGTATCGACCTTTATACGGAAAAGATTCACCTCATTGATATCCTTTTCCCTGTCATTCCCTGGCGCCGTCTTTGCGCTTTTCTGTGCCATCACCGCTTCGCATCCACTCGTCGACCTCTTCTTTCCGAAACTTCCACAAGCGGCCGATCTTGTGCCCGGGCATATTTCTTTCACTTATCCATCTATAAACGGTATCCCGCTTGATGCCGAGGTAAGCAGCAATATCGTCTACGGAGAGCCATCGATCTTCCATCATTTATCTCCACTCATGCTAAGGTCGTGTCAACGATATTTTGTCATTTCGAAGGAGTTTTCACAACTGAGAAATCTTAGATTTCTCCCTGCGGTCGAAATGACAGTTCTTGATTGACATGACACTGGCCCCACAGGTTGTCTCGCCCTGTCTGCCTGTGCGTCGCACGCAGACAGGGCCTTCTGCTATCGGTTCATTGTCAGGTTCGTCGTGGACCTGACTCACTGGTCTTTCATCCAGACAAACCGGGATAAACAAGGGTAGAATATATCAGACAAAGACCTATTGTCAAGCGTCATTACAGACACAAAGCACTCGAAGACCGAAATTAAAACCCATAAAAAACCATGGGTTTTGAAAATATTCATCAAGTCGCTAAAAAGTTTTTGCCTTGACATCAAGCTCCATCTCATACTAAATAAACAAGCTTAATTTTTACAACAAAGGGGTAGTGAAGGCCGGGATTTTTGTGAACAGAATCTTAATAGTCGATGATGAATTAAATATGCTCCTTGTCCTCGAGGCGATGCTGCAAAAGGAGGGGTATGATGTGATCACTGCCTCTGACGGCCTTGAAGCGCTTGAAATCCTGGAAAATGACGATGTGGCGGTGGTTGTCACAGATCTGAAGATGCCCAAACTGGGCGGCCTGGGGCTTTTGGACAGAATTGTCAAAGACCTCCCTTCCATACCTGTAATCATCATTACGGCGCATGGCACGATCACAACGGCCGTAAAAGCGCTTAAAAAAGGGGCTTTCGATTACATTACAAAACCATTTGACCAGGACGACCTCAAAAACGTGATCAGCAAGGCATTTAAAACCAGGGCCATAAATGAAGATGAATTGATCCCGTCACCCGCAGATATAGACAGGTATGATATTATAGGTTCCAGTAAACCCATGTTGGTGATATATGACCTCATCAAAAGGGTGGCTCCAACGATGACTACGGTGCTCATTACGGGAGAGACGGGAACGGGGAAGGAGCTCATAGCCTCCGCAATCCACAGAAACAGCCCCCAGAAAGACAACCCCTTTATCAAAATCAACTGCTCCGCCATCGCGGAAAACCTCCTTGAAAGCGAATTGTTCGGTTTCGAGAAGGGCGCCTTCACCGGCGCCGTAAACAAAAAGCAGGGAAGATTTGAACTGGCCCACAAGGGAACCCTCTTTCTCGATGAAATCGGAGATCTGCCAAAGGACATGCAGGCAAAGATACTCCGCGTTATCCAGGAACAGAAATTTGAACGGGTGGGAGGACTTCAGACGGTAAAGGTTGATGTGAGGCTCGTTACCGCGACAAACAAGAATCTCCTGCAGGATGTAAAGGATGGCAACTTCAGAGAAGATCTGTATTACAGATTGAATGTTTTGCCCATACACCTCCCCCCCCTCAGGGAGAGGAGGGAAGATATAGATCCTCTGACGGACTACTTTATCGATAAATTCAATAAAAAGCTGAAGAGAAATGTCACGGGCATCGATCTTGGCGTGAGAGAATTCTTCAACAACTACAATTGGCCGGGAAACATAAGGGAACTGGAAAATATTATTGAAAGGCTCGTGCTATTGGCAAGCAAAGACACCATAACCATTGAAGATATTCCAGCGGAGATCAGGGATATCGCTGCTGCGGAAAATGCCGATGAACTTTCAAAATCGGGAAAATCCTTCAAGGAAATTATAAAGGGCAGGACAGAAGAAATTGAAAGGGATATAATAAAAAGGGCGCTGGAAGATTGTAACGGAAATGTGAGCAAGGCCGCCTTACAGTTGGGAATAAGCAGGAAAGGGCTCCAACTGAAGATGATCAGATATGATCTCCGAAAGGCAAACGGCAGTTAAGCTTTCCGGCATCTTGTAAAAGGCAGAGAAGAAAGTCGGTTTTTCACGAGACTGCCAACTCTTACGTACAAACTTCTTGAGACAGGAAACAGGGATTATGGTTCACAGGATAGAAATCGGGTTCAAAGAGGGAATAAGAGATGTTCTCGGCGAAAGGATAAAAAGGAAGATAATAGAACATCTGGATGTCGCGGTAGAAGAGGTAGAGACAATCGATATCTATACAATCGAGGGGGAAATAGATCGATCAACCCTGGAGACGATTGCCGGTGGTCCCCTTTCCGATGCCGTCATACAGCGATATAAAATAGACGGAGGGCTGGCGGAAAATTTTGACTGGCTCATTGAAGTGGGTTTCAGGCCCGGCGTAACGGACAACGTGGGAAAGACTGCGAAAGAGGCTGTCAGGTTGCTCGTTGAAGAGAGTGAGCGACGGCGCATAGGCGTCTATACATCGAGGCAGTATGTCATAAAAGGAACACTCGCGAGGGACGACGTGGAGAAAATCGCCTCACGTCTTCTGGCCAACGAACTCATTCAACGCTATGAGATTGTAAACGGCAGTAAATGGGATCCGGAAAAGGGCGTGCGGCCATATGTTCCCCGGGTGATAATAAAGGACAATCCGACAACGGATCAAATTGATCTCGACATCAGGGATGAAGGGCTTCAGGAAATCAGCAACAAAGGGGTCCTCGCTTTGACCGTTGATGAGATGAAGGTCATAAAAAACTATCTGAAGAACGAATCTGTTGTAAGGGAAAGGAAAAAGGTGGGTCTTGGTGGAAGGATCACAGATGTCGAACTGGAATCTCTCGCCCAGACCTGGTCGGAACACTGTAAGCACAAAATATTCAACGGTCTCATTACATATGAAGATGAACAAGGAACGACAACTGTCATAGACTCCCTCTTCGATACCTGCATAAAGGGATCGACCAGGGAGATCCGGAAAGAACTTGCCGATAATGACTGGTGCCTCTCCGTCTTCGTCGATAATGCGGGGATCATAAAATTTAATGATGATTTTAATCTCGTCTTCAAGGTAGAGACCCACAATTCCCCTTCGGCCCTGGATCCATACGGCGGAGCCTTGACGGGGATAGTAGGCGTAAACCGGGACCCTTTCGGGACGGGGAAAGGCGCCAAATTGATCTTTAATACGGATGTCTTCTGCTTCGCCTCTCCCTATTATTCCGAAGAACTCCCACCGAGGATACTCCATCCCAGGAGAATCTATGAAGGGGTAAGAGAAGGGGTGGAACACGGCGGCAACAAGAGCGGCATCCCCACGATAAACGGATGCATTGTTTTTGACGAGAGGTATCTCGGAAAACCCCTGGTCTACTGCGGTACAGGTGGCATAATGCCTTCCAAAATCCTCGGCGAAGATACCTATTCAAAGGAAATCAAACCCGGCGACCTGATAGTCATGACAGGCGGAAGGATAGGCAAGGACGGAATCCACGGTGCTACTTTCTCTTCAGAAGAGTTGCACGAAGAATCACCCGTGACGGCTGTCCAGATAGGCGACCCGATAACACAGAAAAAGATGACCGACTTCCTCCTTATAGCAAGGGACAGGGGACTTTACAGGGCTATTACCGATAACGGCGCGGGAGGTCTCTCCTCGTCGGTGGGAGAGATGGCCAGATTATGCGGCGGTTGCGAGATGGATCTCAAGAAGGCTCCCTTAAAATATGCGGGACTGAAGCCATGGGAGATCCTCATATCGGAGGCCCAGGAGAGAATGAGTCTGGCCGTTGCCCCGGAAAGGATAGATGAATTTCTCGGACTCGCCGAAAGGATGGATGTGGAGGCAACGGTTCTCGGCACCTTTACCGACTCAGGAATATTCCACATACTTTATGGCGGGGAGACGGTGGCCTACCTCTATATGGAATTCCTCCATGAGGGACTGCCAAAAATGAGACTCACAGCCCGTTGGAAACCTCCGCTGCATAGCGAACCCGATTTCCCGGAACCGGAAGATATGGGTCTTGCACTGAAAAAGATCCTTTCCAGGCTCAACATCTGTAGCAAAGAATCGGTGGTGCGGCAGTATGATCACGAGGTCCAGGGGGGAAGCGTCATAAAACCGATGGTGGGGATAGCAAATGACGGCCCGAGTGACGCGGCTGTGATCAGGCCCGTGCTGGAATCCTTTGAGGGAATTGTAGTGGCAAACGGAATCTGCCCCCGGTACAGCGACATAGATACATACCACATGGCCGCCTGCGCCATAGACGAAGCGGTAAGAAACGCGATAGCGGTGGGCGGATCACTGGAACGGATGGCGGGAATCGACAATTTTTGCTGGTGCGATCCCGTGGAATCGGAAAAGACACCCGACGGACAGTACAAACTGGCCCAGCTTGTGCGGGCGAATCAGGCCCTCTATGACTATACCGTGGCCTACGGAGTCCCCTGCATATCGGGCAAAGACAGCATGAAAAATGACTACATAATAGGAGACACGAAGATATCGATTCCCCCTACCCTCCTCTTTTCCGTAATGGGTAAAATCGCGGACGTAAGAAATGCGGTGACCATGGACACGAAAGAACCGGGGGACCTTGTATATGTCCTGGGAGAAACCTGTGACGAGATGGGAGGATCCGAATGGTTCGCCATGCACGGCTATATCGGAAACAGTGTTCCGAAAGTCGATGCCCGAAAGGCGAAACATCTCTATAACACCCTGAGTAGCGCCATAAAAGCGGGACTCGTTGCCTCGTGCCACGACTGTTCCGACGGGGGCCTCGGCGTCGCCCTTGCCGAAACCGCCTTTTCCGGAGGACTGGGAATGGATATCGATCTCTCACTTGTCCCTGCGAAAGACATAGGGAGAAATGATAATATCCTCTTCTCCGAATCGCAGAGCAGATTTGTTGTGACTGTACATCCCGAGAAGAGGGAAGAATTCGTGAATCACATGGACGGGAACACCCTTGGATGCGTGGGAGTAGTCACGAAGGAAGGGATATTCAGAGTTACGGGGATGGATAATAGAGAAATCATAAAAGAAGAGACAGATGAACTCAAGAGGGCGTGGCAGGAAACACTCACGTTTTAAAGGAATCCGGGAAAGATGGCAAAGAAGGTAAAATCGATAGTAATTACGGGGAACGGCACAAATTGTGAGATGGAAATGGCGCACGCATGCCGCATTGCCGGTTCGGATGAGGTGGATATCGTACACATCAGCGAACTGGTCTATGGAGAAAAAAAGCTGGATGATTACAATTTTCTCAATCTCCCCGGAGGATTTTTGGACGGCGATGATCTGGGCTCCGCCAAGGCGGGGGCAAACAGGATAATACACGCCAGGGTTAAAAAGAGCGGCAAAAGGCTTTATGATCAGTTGATCAAATTTATCGATGACGGCAAACTGATCCTGGGGGTCTGCAATGGATTCCAGCTTATGATAAAGCTGGGTCTGCTCCCCGCAATCGATGGGGACTACTCTACCCAGACCGCGACATTGACTTTCAACG
The DNA here is from genome assembly GCA_030603465.1 of Deltaproteobacteria bacterium. Taxonomy (GTDB): domain Bacteria; phylum Desulfobacterota; class Syntrophia; order Syntrophales; family UBA2210; genus JAFGPZ01. The sequence goes on along the minus strand of JAUVXT010000017.1, from coordinate 4,488 downwards.
ACTCCGGAAGATTTGAAGACCGGTGGGTATATATCAAAACAAATAAAAATTCCCCCTGCCTATTCACAGAGAGTATCGATGGGATGTATCTCCCTGTGCGACACGGAGAGGGGAAAATAGTCACAGAGGATGACGAAGTTCTGAAGAAACTGCACGAAAAGAATCAGATAGTTCTGCAATACAGCAACAGCGATTACAGCGAAGCGGCAACAGACTTTCCCATGAATCCAAATGGTTCTATAGATGCCATCGCCGGTATATGTAATGAAACGGGAAGGCTCTTCGGCCTGATGCCCCACCCGGAGGCCTATCTCCACTACACAAATCATCCCCGCTGGACGAGGGAAAAACTCCCCGAAGATGGCATGGGGCTTTCCGTCTTCAAAAATGCGGTAAATTTTATCAGGGGCGAAAACATTTAATCGGCACAACTCCAGGTGAAAAGATCTTTAACAATACACTTCCAGCCTCCGGAAAATCAGGTATTCATTACTTTTTGAAGCTCCCCGCAACAAGTTGCGGGTAATCTCCGACTGACAAGGAAATTGTTTATTTTTTATTCGCTCGCTAACCCCGCCGCAAGCAGCGGGGAATGCACTCGCTGTTCAGTTCAAATATGTTTTTACACATATCGGTAGTTCCCGCCCGACAATCCTACGAAAATGTAGCAAGCCGACCTTTATACTCCATTGATGGAGGATGATGTTTTTATATGTGTGACACCATTGGTGTACTCATGAAAGCCCCTTGGCCTCTCACTTCGAATGAAACGACAATACAATTCTTGCAACAGCGCTATAATCATTATGTGGTATCAGATTTGCATATGTTGATGTGGATAGCCTCTGAATTTTTCACGCCGAGGAAAGATTGATGGACTCACGTAGCAGTGGTGACAAAGGCATAGTTTTTTTCAAGATGTCGGGCCACGGAAACGACTTTATTATAATCGACAACACCGACGGGAATCTATCCCTGGACTGGCAGAATTATGCTTCCCTCTGGTGCCGTCGGCATTTATCTATAGGCGCCGACGGCCTGCTTGTAATCGAGCAAAGCAAAAGAGCAAACTTCAGATTGAGAATTTTCAACTCCGATGGAAGCGAGGCGGAAATGTGCGGAAATGGCGCTCGTTGCGCGGCCGGTTTTGCCTTTGAACAGGGAATAGCGGATTCCCTCATGACATTCGAAACAGTGGCCGGTATCATCAGGGCAAAGGTGGCGAATGACACCGCCTCTATTCAGCTTACCGATCCGAAATGGGAGAGGGAAAGGATTGAACTGGATATCGATGGAGAAACGCTCACACTGTATTGTGTAAATACGGGTGTCCCCCATGCAGTTGTGTTTGTCGATGGTGTATTTGACCTCCCGGACGAAGAGCTGAAAAGAAAGGGAAGTCTTATTCGATTTCACCCGGCCTTTGAACCTGAAGGCACAAATGTCAACTTTGTAGAGATTGCAGGTCCGGGCGACATTCATGTCCGCACCTACGAACGCGGTGTCGAGGGAGAAACCATGGCATGCGGGACGGGCGCCACGGCCTCGGCCTTAATAACCCATCTTTACGGGGATGGCGGCAATCCCCCCTTTACCGTAAAAGTGCCGGGGGGCATATTGGAGATTGACTTTCGTAAGATCGATTCACATATTAATGACGTGTGGCTCACAGGAAGGGTCACATGGGCATATAGAGGCGAAATGTTGTATGAAAAAGGAATGAGACGTTTATGAGCGCTATGGCAAATAGAATAAAGGAGCTTCCGCCATATCTATTCGCGGAAATTGATAAGATAAAACAGATTGCATTGGACAGGGGTGTCGACATCATCGATCTGGGTGTGGGAGATCCCGATCTCCCCCCGCCAAAAGCCGTAATAGATTCTTTAATAGATAACGCCCGGAAGAAGGGTTCTCATAACTATCCTTCATATTCGGGATTACCCGGATTGAGGCAGGCCTTTGCCCAATGGTTCGAAAGGCGTTTCGGCGTTTCCCTCGATCCCGACAGTGAGGTGCTTCCCCTGATCGGATCGAAGGAGGGTATAGGACATATCTTTCTCGGACACGTTAATCCGGGGGATGAGGTTCTCATTCCCGATCCCGGCTACCCGGTTTACACGGCAGGGGCGATCCTGGCCGGGGCTGTTCCCCGATATTTTCCCTTGAGGAAAAGCAACAATTTTCTCCCCCGTATCGATGAGTTGGAAGAACTGGTATCTCCGAAGACGAGGATGCTCTGGCTCAATTATCCCTCCAACCCAACAACGGCTGTTGCCTCTCTGGAATTTTTTGAGGAGATTTCACGTTTTGCGGCAGAGAGGGGAATCCTCATTTGCCAGGACATGGCCTATTCGGAGATTACATTCAATGGCAGGAAGGCGGTTAGTCTACTGCAGGCAACGGGCGGAAAAGATACAGGCATAGAGTTCCACTCCCTTTCCAAGACATTCTGCATGACGGGGTGGCGCGTGGGCTTTGCCGCAGGAAAGGCAGAGGCGATCACGGCGCTGGCAAAGGTAAAGACAAACCTGGACTCGGGTATATTTATTCCCATACAGAAGGCCGCAACCACTGCCCTCCTGAATTGTCAAAAGGAAGCGAAGGAGATTCGAGGAACCTTTGAAGCAAGACAGAAGATGTTTGTCACGGGCCTCAATAAAATCGGCTGGAAGGTTCCCATGCCGGAAGCTACCTTCTATGTCTGGGCGCCCGTGCCGGAGGGCTACGATTCAATGAAATTCTGCACGCACCTCATGGAAGAAACCGGCATTGTGTGCACGCCGGGGGTGGGATTCGGGAGTTATGGAGAGGGTTTCGTGAGGATGAGCCTCACCATGCCGGATGACCGCCTTAAGGAAGCGCTGAAACGTATAAAAAAAATGAAGACGGAATGGGTATTTAAATAGTGAGCGGATTGAGGGAGTTCTGCGGAATATTCGGCATATATGGCGATGAAAGGGCCGCTGAAAAGACCTACCTGGGATTGTACGCACTGCAACACCGTGGCCAGGAGAGTGCCGGCATCGCGGCATCAAACGGTAGAGACATCTCTCTTCACAGAGGTACGGGGCTGGTATGGTCCATCTTTTCCAAACCCGATATTATGCCCCGTCTTAATGGCATGTCGGCAATAGGGCACAATCGGTATTCCACAACAGGTGCGTCGGGGCTTTTAAATGCCCAGCCCATATTTATACGGTACAAGGGAAAACAAATCGCCGCCGCCCATAACGGAAACATTGTAAACGCGCTGGATCTGCGAAAAAAACTGGAAGACCAGGGGTCCATCTTCCAGACCACCTCAGATAGTGAAATAATCCTTCATCTGATAGCCCGTTCCAGGGAAGACTCTATCGAGGAAACCATCATGGAGTCACTGACTCAGCTTGAGGGGGCCTATTGCTTTGTTTTTCTCACGCCCACAAAACTGATTGCAGCCCGGGATCCTCATGGTTTCAGGCCGCTCTGTATCGGGGGAAAGGGAGCTGCCCATGTCATAGCATCTGAATCCTGCGCCCTAGACATAATCGGCGCAGAATATGTGCGTACTATTGAGCCCGGAGAAATGGTCATTATCAACGATGGAAAAATAACATCAAGGATGTTGCCAAAGACCGCGAAACAATCATCCTGTGTCTTTGAATATATATACTTTTCCAGACCCGACAGCATTATCTTCAATGAAAAGGTGGATAAGATCAGGAGGAAACTGGGGAAACAGCTGGCCGAAGAGGCCCCCTGCGATGCGGACATCGTGATAGCCGTCCCCGACTCGGCAAACACGGCGGCCCTTGGATACGCACACAGATCGAATATTCGCTTTGAAATAGGGCTCATAAGAAATCATTACGTAGGGCGCACCTTTATAGTACCCCATCAGAAGGAGAGAGACCTCGATGTGCGGGTAAAGTTCAACCCCGTTACCGGTGTGCTCAAGGGAAAACGCGTCGTTCTCGTGGAAGACTCGATAGTGCGCGGCACCACTCTGAAACAACTGGTCCGCCTTGTCAGAAGCGCCGGGGCCAAAGAGATCCATGTACGAGTCAGTTCACCCCCCATTATCTCGCCCTGCTTTTACGGAATAGACATATCTAACCGAGAGCAGTTGATCGCATCATCTTCTTCGATAGAAGAGATACGCGACCACATAGAAGCCGATTCATTGGCGTATCTCTCCGTAAAGGGAATGCTCAGTGTCGTACCGAAAGGGAACCTGCAATGTGCCGCCTGTTTTACAGAGAATTACCCAACGGATATACCTGTGGAATTTAAGAAAGAACAGTTCGACTCACACCAGAGCTAAGGAAGGATTATAACGGAATGTCGTATAGAGATAGAATAAACTGCGGAAGCATGACCCTATCCCACACCACCCGGACAGTACACCTGTCCGGCTGGGTGGATGCCCTGAGAGACCACGGCGAGGTACTCTTTATCCACCTGAGAGACAGGAGCGGCATCGTCCAGGTGGTATTCAGTCCCGCA
>JAUVXT010000128.1 GCA_030603465.1 Deltaproteobacteria bacterium | reverse complement strand
ATGAAAGGGGTGTAATATTTCGTTTGGGGAGGATCATCGCTACAAAGGGTCCCGGACTCATCATCCTGATACCCATAGTTGACAGGATGGTCAAGATTGATATGCGGATTATTACCATGGATGTTCCTCCTCAGGATGTGATCACCAAGGATAATGTTTCCATAAAGGTAAATGCCGTAATTTACTTCAGGGTTTTGGATGCCAGCGATGCTGTGGTAGAAGTGGAAAACTTTCTCTATGCAACATCGCAGCTCGCCCAGACAACATTACGAAGCGTTTGCGGTCAGGTCGAACTGGATGAAATATTGTCGGAACGTGAAAAGATAAACAACCAGTTACAGGAAATTCTCGATCGCAGCACCGATCCCTGGGGTATTAAGGTTTCTACCGTGGAGGTGAAACATATCGATCTGCCCCAGGAAATGCAGCGTTCCATGGCAAAACAGGCAGAGGCGGAAAGGGAGAGAAGGGCCAAGGTAATTAATGCAACGGGTGAATTCCAGGCGGCGCAAAAATTGGCCGATGCAGGAAAGGTGATGTCGGAGCAGCCGATCGCTCTGCAACTGAGGTATCTTCAGACACTCACCGTTGTGGCCGCAGAGAACAATTCCACCACACTCTTTCCCATACCGATCGATTTGTTTAAACCCTTTATGGAGCTTATAGGGAAGAAAGACACCACAGAAGGCGGAAAATAACGGTGACTGATTCGGGAAGATTATCTTGACATATGGCGCCTTCTTCATTAGAAAGGCACGGGTAAGAACGGGAGGAAGCGAGTGAAAGAGGGGCCTCTCCTGGGGGCACATACGTCAATTGCCGGTGGTTTGGATAAGGCAATAGTCCGGGGAAGGGATCTGGGATGCAATACGATCCAGATATTTACTAAAAATTCAAACCAGTGGAAAGAACGTCATCTCGAGCAAGATGAAATAAATGCCTTCCATGAGGCACGAGAAGAATCAGACATGGGGCCTGTTGTTTCTCACGGCAGCTATCTCATTAATCTCGCATCACCCGATGATGAAATATATGATAAATCTATAAATGCCATGTTTTGTGAGATGAAACGGAGTGAAAAACTTGGCATAGAGTACCTTGTCGTACATCCGGGTTCGCACAGGGGTGCCGGTGAAGAAGAAGGGTTAAAACGGATAGTTCAGGCTGTTGATCGGCTTCATCAGAAAACCGGCGGATATAAAATAAGGATAGCATTGGAGACGACTGCGGGGCAGGGGGCAAACCTTGGATACAAACTGGAGCATATCGCACAGATGATGGAAAGCGTAAGGGATAATTCGAGACTGGCCCTTTGTCTTGACACCTGTCATGTTTTCGCAGCCGGTTACGAACTGCGAGACGGGAAAAGCTATGAAAGGCTTTTCACAGAGGTCGAAATGCTCATAGGCATGGAATATCTGAAAGTCATTCACCTGAATGATTCGAAAAAAGATTGTGGGTCAAGAGTTGACCGGCACGAAGACATCGGCATGGGAATGATAGGGCCGGAGCCATTTAAGTGGATTATGCAAGACGGGCGTCTGAAGGATATATCAAAGATCATAGAGACACCAGGAACGGGAACCGATAAAAACAGCGAAAAGGATCGAGAAAACCTGCAATTACTGAGAGACTTTGCCGGATAATGAAGGGGATTGTAATGAGGAAATATTTTGTGTTTTTTGTCAGCATTATAATGGTTGTCTTAATTTCAACAGCGTCATGGGCAGAAGAGAAGAAGAGAGTTGCCGTACTTCCCTTTTCTGTTCATAGCTCGGAAGATATAAGTTATGTAAAAGGCGGCATATGGGACATGCTGATATCACGTCTCTCTGCGAGTGGAAAAATGGATGTGATTGACAAGCACAAAATCGCAGATGCTTTGAATAAAAGGGGGGGGAAGGATCTCACCGGTGCCGACGTTTACGGTCTGGGCAAGAAGATTAATGTAGATTATGTCGTCTGGGGAAGTATAACAAAGATAGGTAACAGTATCAGTCTTGACGGAAAACTCATGGATGTGGCTGCCTATAAGACTCCGGTGGGTGTCTTTGAACAGTGCCAGGGGATGGACGAGGTAATACCAAAATTAAGCGACTTTTCAAAAAAGATAAACAGCCATATATTGGGGATTGTTCCTTCCTTCAGTTTGCCAATCGCCGGTAACGTTCCAGCCCGGCAACCTTCTGTATCCCAACTGCCTCTTGGGTTGAGATCAGAAGATGCATTAAAGTCACAGGAAGGCACATTTACGTCGATTATCAACCCGGAATTTATTTCAGGCATAGGTCCCCTGGATCGAAAAGGATTCTGGATGAGCAAGAGACTTCCCGTCAAAATTAAAGGAATGGATATCGGCGATGTGAACAACGATGGCTTGAATGAGGTTGTGGTGATCGAAAATCATAGTGTCGCGATATATCAAAGGAGGGATAAGGAATTTAAACTTCTAAAAAGAATATCCGGCAATGCTTATGATAGTTATCTTTCCGTCGATGTGGCCGATATAAATGGCAATGGCATCAAAGAAATAATTATAACAAATGTCACAGGAAAGAATATACTGAATTCTTTTGTCCTTGAATATAAGGAAAAAAAATATACTAAAATTGCCTCCCGTCTGAAATGGTTCTTAAGGGTTATCAATCCAAATTCCATGACGCCACTTCTCCTGGGCCAAGGGAAATGGATAGATGCGCCGTATAGTACACCTATTCACAAGATTGGATGGAAAGGTGGTAAATACCGGGCAGTTAAGAGGATGGAAATTCCTCAAGGTCTTTCTGTCTATGGTATTACCATAGACAGAATCGGAGAGGGGAGGACGGAACGGGTAATGGCACTGGATGAATACGACCACCTTTGCATCTATAAAAAAACGGATAAACCCCTTGAAAAGATCCATATTGTTGGCGGGAGCGACGAGTTAATCTGGAAGAGCCAGGATGTCTTTGGGGGGACAAGCAATTCATTCGATGTGGATAGTGTGACGGGGGGCAATGCGGACGATAAAGAAATGACGTATGTAAATGTAAGGATACTCACATATGATATCAATAAGGATGGCAAGAAAGAAATAATAATTGTTAAAAATCTGGCGCCAGGCGGAAGGATGTTCGATAATGTTAAGTTGTTTACCAGAAGTGAAATATATAACCTCGAATGGGACGGATTGGGTCTTGTCCAGAACTGGAAGACGAAAAAGATACAGGGATATGTTGCAGACTACCAGTTCAAGGACATAGATAACGATGGTGAAAATGAAGTGGTTTTGGCCATCAGATTATCTATGAAAAGAAGCGTGGTAGTAGCCTACGATTTGAATGTGCAATAGACTTGACTTAGGAGTAAATTTGGTGTAGCAAACTGATAAATTTTAAGGCGGTGTAGCTCAGATGGTTAGAGCATACGGCTCATATCCGTAGTGTCCGGGGTTCGATTCCCTGCACCGCCACCATAGAGGAAGGTAAAGCCTGACCGAATCGGTCAGGCTTTTTTTTATAACTTTACAGTTCAAGATAAAGACTATCTGCCAGGGCCAAGCCTTTCAGTGTAGGATATAAGCGGTCATCTTGAATTTCTACCAGGCATTCCTTAATAAGCTTGTTTAAAATTCCTTTCTTTTCTCGCAATAGATCATAGTTATATCTCGAAAAAAAATCTTTTAGATTAATGCCTTTTCTTGTGCGCAGTCCGAGATAGAGCGTTTCATTCTCTAACTCATGCAAGGAGAGATATTCCTCTCCGCCGACAGGGGACGTCCCCTCTTTAATATCACTGATATAACTGTCGAGAAATCGGTGATTCCACCAGCGTTTATTTTTAAAAAATGAGTGAGATGCTGGACCCATACCCAGATAGGGCGTATGATCCCAGTATTTTTGATTGTGTCGAGACTGCAAATTCGATTCCCTGGCGAAGTTGGATACCTCATAGTGGACATATCCTGCCTTCTCTATAATTTCTGACGTAATGAAGAAAAAACTGCGATAAAGTTCCTCGTCGGGTATAGAAAAACCGCCATTTTGATATTTCGTTTCTAAGGGTGTGTCGGGCTCCAGCGTTAACTGATAACAGGAGAGATGCTCAGGCTTAAAAGAGAGCGCCTCATGCAGGTCATTCATCCAGGTTTTCACATCCTGTCCCGGGATACCATATATGAGATCCAGGCCAATATTTTCAAATCCAACCTTGCGTGAGTTTTCAAGCGCATCAATGGCATCAGGTACTGAATGTCTGCGGCCGAGAAAAGTAAGGATATTCCGATTAAAGGACTGTACACCAATATTGAGACGGTTGATTCCTGTGTCGCGTAAGGCGTTGAGATAATTCAATGAGAGACCACCTGGATTTACCTCGCAGGTTATTTCGGAATCTTCGAAAAGGGAAAAAGTTTTGCGAATTTTTTCCAAGATCTGTTCTATCTGTTGGGACTTCAGGATTGAGGGTGTGCCGCCGCCAACATAGACCGAGTCAAACCGATCAAAGCAGTGTTTATACATTGTCATCTCTTCCAGGAGACATTCGATAAATTCTGGGATTTTCGATTGATCTGTAATGGAATAGAAGTTGCAATAATCACATTTTGATATGCAGAACGGAATGTGTATATAAAGTCCCGGTATATTAGAACTCTTTGATCCTGTCATAATAACTTCAGATCTCGTAATTTATAGCGTATAATGGTGTAATGTTCTGGTCACAAATCCCTGTTTCCAATCAAGGAGTTGGTTAAAAGGTTCACGGTTCAGGGGTTCAGATGTTGAACTTTAGTGATATTAACCCAATGAAATCAACGGGTAAGGGGAAAAGCGTAAGGCGGTTAACCTTGAACTTTGAACCCAGACCGAGCTGATGTCCACTTATTTTGCAATCTCTCGTGATATAAATATCTCCAGTCATTTTTATAATGGGAATGACGAGGTCTGAAATTACGAATTTGCATCCGATTTAAGCACGGCAAGAAAGGCGCTTTGAGGGATTGCGACCGATCCCACTGTTTTCATCTTCCTTTTCCCTTTTTTTTGCTTTTCCAAAAGTTTACGCTTACGGGTAATATCCCCTCCATAACACTTTGCCGTTACATCTTTTCTATATGGCGATATGGTTGTACGAGCAATAATCTGCCCCCCGATGGCGCCCTGAATAGCTATCTTAAACATCTGACGAGGTATTTCTTCCTTCAATCGTTCGCACGCGAAGAGTCCGCGTTCACGGGCACGGGATCTGTGGACAATCTGTGACAGGGCATCCACCTTTTCACCATTGACAAGTATGTCAAGGAGTGTCAGATCACTTACCCTGTAATCGATAAAATCATAATCAAAGGATCCGTATCCCTGTGTAATGGTTTTAATCTGGTCGTAAAAATCGGTAATTACCTCTGCCAGGGGCATTTCAAAAACGAGTTCGGCTCGTCCCGGACCGGGATAATTCAAGATGGATTTTTCTCCCCTCTTTTCCCTGCAAAGTTTCATGACGGCGCCGGTATATCGATCAGGAAACATCATCGTCGCCCTGATGTACGGCTCTTCTCCTTTGTCAATAGAGGCAGCGCCTGGATAGTAGGCCGGATTGTCTATATATGCAATTTCACCGTCGGTAAGTGTAAAGCGATACCTGACGCTGGGCACAGAAAAGAGGATTGAGAGGTCGTATTCCCTCTCGAGGCGTTCCTGCACGATGTCAAGGTGCAAAAGACCGAGGAAACCACAACGGAAACCCTGACCCAATGCAACGGAGGAATCCTTTTCGTATGTAAATGATGCATCATTGAGTTTGTATTTTTCCAGTGAATCTGCAAGATCTGCATAATCATCCGAAGAAACAGGGTAGATTGAGGCAAAAACCACGGGTTTGATCTCCTTAAAGCCTGGCAACGGATTGAGACAGGGCTTATTGTCAAGTGTAATGGTGTCGCCAATTTTAACGTCCGATACCGTTTTTATTCCCGCAATTATGTAACCCACATCACCCGCAGCTATACGGTCTTTCTTTTCCCTGGTGAGAGAGAAGTAACCTGCTTCCTCAACCTTGTATGTTGTTTCATTGTGCATGAAACGTATTACGTCGCCATCCTTTAAAGAACCATCAAAAATCCGACAATGGACTACTGTTCCACGAAATGGATCATACTTTGCATCGAAAATGAGAGCGGCCAGAGGGTCGGACTCGATGCCTTTTGGAGGTGGTATCTTTTTAACTATCGATTCCAGGATATTTTCTATTCCGATTCCTTCTTTTGCGGAACATTTGATACTCGAATAGGGATCCAATCCCAGTTCAGAGTCTATCTGTTCCATTACCATTTCAATATTGGCAGCAGGGAGATCAATCTTGTTGATAACCGGGATTATTTCAAGATCATGTTCCATGGCCATGTATAGATTTGCAACTGTCTGGGCCTGCACGCCCTGGGCGGCGTCAACAAGAAGCAGAACACCTTCGCAGGATGCCAGGGCGCGAGACACCTCATAAGAAAAATCTACATGTCCGGGGGTATCAATAAGGTTAAGGTTATAATTATTTCCATCCTTTGCCAGATAGGGAATTGTTATCGCCTGGCTCTTTATGGTAATTCCCCTTTCACGTTCGATCTCCATATTATCAAGAATCTGATTTTTAAAATTGCGCTCATCAATGATTCCCGTATATTGAATCAATCTGTCGGCAAGCGTAGATTTCCCATGATCGATATGGGCGATTATGCTAAAATTTCGAGTATTTTCCATGTAAGTATCTCTACTAAAAAAGCCTTCCGTTAAATGGAGGAAGGCTTTTGTGAGCGGAACAGCGAGCGCATTCCCCGCTGCTTGCGGTGGGGTTAGAGATTATCCTTAACCGTCGGAGATTCTCCGCAGCAAGTTGCGGAGAGCTTCAATTCCTAACCCAGTTTCTTCAGCATATCTTCAGAAACTTCCTTAACACCGGGAAGACCGTCGATCGCGATGACCTTAACCCTTTCCTTGAAGTAGTTTACCCCGGCTGTAGTCCCTGTCGCATTGTCGTAATAGATATTGTGCCTTTTATCAATCGCCGCTTCATCCTGGTCGTCATCACGGGCAGTAAGGGTTCCGCCGCAAACTCTGCAAACTAAGGTTCCATCTTTTTCATCCGGTTTGATGGCGTCGATATATATATTATTGGGGTGATTATTATCCTTTACACACAATCTCCGCCCCATAATCCGTTTCTTCGACGTTTCTCTGTCAAGAACGATCTCTATTACATAGTCTAAATCCATATTTT